>JAAYPF010000182.1 GCA_012519925.1 Clostridiaceae bacterium | reverse complement strand
CTGATAATGCAACTTCCAATGTAATTATTAAATTAAATCCGTCAATATTCAGACAGCCTTCCTTTGCACATTCTAAAGGAAGCATCGTGGACCTTCTTTTTTCGTAGTCTGCTGTTGATGATGTTGTCCTTTGAAGGGCTGTTCTTGCTCTTGAAGAAAGCAGATAATGGTTGCCTGTAAATTCTATTACTTGTTTCATTTTGTATCCCCTTTCAAGCAGCCACTCTATCTCTTCTTGAACAATTTTTAGTTTTGCAATATTTTCAACGGAAAATATTTTTTCATCATCCGGGTCAAAGCCTCTTTTCACATTTTTGGTAGCCATTTTTACCTGCTTTCCCAAAATATTTAATAAAATAAAATAATATAATATCTTCAAACTCACAAAGGTATCCTTTATATTTCCATTTTCTAATAGGTTATTCAAAAGATTCTATACTATAAACTTATCAAAAAGCCCAATATGTGTCATAAGTTTTTTGTTTATAATTTAATACAACTTGAACGTATGGATAAAAAACTATCCAGTAATCATTTTGATAAGTTATTGTATTCGAGTATAAATTATTATTTAAAAATGCATCAGGATAAAAATTAAATGTCTGATGATAGATTACAGCAGCTACTGAATCAATTCCATAATAATCAGCAACTTCGGCAGCTATATCAGCAATTTCTTGTGCTAATTCATTTCTATAAGTCACAAAAATATTTAAAAAATCAGATAAATCATCACTAAAATTTAATGAAACATATAACATATTAGATTCGTCCATGTAATCAATATAAAAAAAATCTAATTTTATATATGTATTTTTAACTATTAAATAACTATATCTTTCTAATAAATAATCCTGCATCTCTTCAAAAGTAATAAATGAATTATTTGAAGACAAAGTTATATATGCTATATCTGAAAATTCAGATTCATATTTTCCTTTTATAGCTGTAACAACAATATAAACGGTTTCATTTGGATTAATACCGCTATATTCGATACAAACTTCTGGACTCCAATACCACATATCGTTACCATATTTATCTGCAATTTTTTCGTATGTGTTAGTATAGCTATTATACTCATATACTCTATAGTAATCAGCTTCCGGATTCTTGTCCCAATATATTGAAATGCTATCTTCATCGATTTGTTTTAAAGTGACATTTTTGGGCCTATCAATAATTTTTGCCATGTTATGAAGTCCTTCTAAGCTAATAGACAAATTCTTTGACATTGATTTAAATAGATTGACTGGAACTGCAAATCCAAGGTTTTCTCCTTCTATATATCCACTCGATGTTATTCCTACTACTTTACCATATTTATCAATCAAGGCTCCGCCACTGCTACCTTGACTTATTGGAGCTGATATTTGAATTAAATCTTTTCTTATTGAGCTAATTATTCCATTTGATAGTGTATTACTTAGACCAAGCGGACTTCCTATTGCATAAATTTCTTCTCCTATCTGAATATTATCAGAATCTCCTATTTCTAAAAAAATTTCAGATGCTTTATCTGTATCAATTAATGCAATATCATTATAATCATCAATACCAAGCACCTTTATTTCACCAGTATATATACTCCCATCATCATCAATAATTTTTATACTCTTTGCTCCATTAATTACATGATAATTTGTTACAATGCCACCATTTGAGTCTATATAGAATCCACTTCCCGACCAAGCTGAGTTGTCATATCCAACAACATGCAACATTACTGCACCTTTAGAAAGTCTTCCTATTTCAATTGAAGTGAGTTCTTTTTTTTGACTATTTTCATTAAAAATCAGATTTTGTGCCTGTATATCAGTTAAAACTCCATCGTTTACCAATTTCTTTAATAGTGTAAAACCATTGTCTTTGACATATGTTTGAAGTGCATCGTATGTCATTTTTACAATATAATCTCTTATAAAAGTGCTATTATTTATTTTATTAAATATTTCTTCATCTAATAACCCTATTGACTTTCCAAATAAAACTGCATCTTGCCAGGAAAAGTCAGCATTATTCTTATCACTATACCCTAAAGCCCTCAACAGAAAAGTAGTATAGGACTTACCATCTAATATATCATTTGTTCCAAACAAGCCATTGCCTAATCCTTTAGTTAAACCATTTTTATAGGCGTAATTAACATATCCTCTCCCCCAATCGGGTACATCTATAAAAACACTCTGCTCTTTATTAAGTTTAAGAGCCTCATTTTCTTTTCCGAGAAGCCTTATCAGCATTATGAGACCTTCTAAACGTGTAGGTTGACGCTCTAGTTCATAACCATTTTCAGTACCTTTAAAAATTCCTATTGTTGATAACTTCTCAGCATGCATCTCATAGGAAATTGCAGATGCTTGTACATTTGCAATTAAAATAAAAGCAATTAAAAGAAGAATAAATCTAATTTTTTTCATTTTCCCTCCATTAATACGACTGTTATAATCACCATTTAAAGCCTTCCAATGTTTTGCTTATCCTTCCAAATATGAACCATATATCAATATATACGTTGCAAATGAATTCATATAGAAAGTTCTAGATTATTATTTATAAAGATTCGCTTAAATCTATTATATTTTTCCACTATCAATCTATTGCGTTACTGTACTATTTTAAAGCATCCCACATTTTAACTTCAGCTTCAGCAACAGCATTATTAATTCTTACATAATTGTAAAAACTTTTAACTGCCTGAATCCCTCCAAATACTATAGCTCCCCAAGCAACGACGTAAGTTCCTCCTCCATTTTTAACTGCAGATGAATAGCTTCCTAAAGTAACTACTAGACCACCAATCAACCATGCCATTCCAACCGCAACAGATTTTTTAGCTGCTTCTTTATATGGTCTAACCTCTTCATACAATGCATGAATATAACGTTCAATGTTTACTGCAGTAGCACGAACACTGCTATCGTAAAACGAAGAACTATTAAATTTTGTCTTCTGAAACACTCTATCTTGATAATACTTATCCCAAGTATTCTTTTTTTCAGGATCTGATAATACTGCGTATGCTTCAGCAACATCCCGGAATTTAGCGGTTAATTCCGGATTTCCACCATTTACATCAGGATGTGTAGCCTTTGCCAAACTACGAAAGGCTGATTTAATCTCAGCTATAGAAGCATTAGTTGGAACACCCAAAACTTCATAAGGATTCTTCATTTTATTACCCTCTCTTTCATCATGGTAGTGTCAATTAAACACTCCTTTTTAATTTAAAACATATCGCCAAAAATCTATTAATCGTTTATAAGTTGTAAGTATATGACAAGTTCTTATTCACCAATAAACTCGCACCACTCGTCATAAATAGAACGAAGCTCTTTATCCAAATAAGTTAGGGCTTTCTCTTTTATGTCATCCGGTACACCATAATATTCATCTGCAATAGAACCTGTAATTGCAGCCAAGGTGTCGCTGTCACCGCCCACTGATATGGCTGTTCTGATTGCATCTTCAAATGAAGTGGATTCCAAGAAAGCAACAATTGCTTGTGGAACAGTTTCTTGGCATGTTTCATTAAATTTATATGTATCTCTTATTTCATCGATTGTGAAATTTAAATTATAATAATTTTCATTTATTTTATGGCGTATTTCTTCCTTGGTGGCTCCGTGCCTTGCCATATAGGTTGAAATTACAGTAGCTCCTGCGCCTTTGATACCTTCTTCGTGATTATGTGTTGTAGATGTTACTATTCTAGACAATTCACATGCTTCATGTTCTGTGTTAGCAATAAATCCTACAGGACTTATACGCATAGCAGCTCCATTCCCAAAGCTGTTATACGGCTTGGGATTATCGCTGAAGACCCAACATCTAAACATTCCGCCATAACCGTAATACGGGTATTTACGCCCAATTTCCTGCATGTATTTAATTGTCATACTTTCCAACAATTTATTGTACTCATAGTTATTTCCGCACTCGTTAATTAAAGTCTTTATTTTTTTCTCCGTTTCCATAATAGCTTTAGCTACTGCTATGGTCATTATGCTGTCATCTGTTATTTCGCATTCATCAGTGAAAAGTTCAAAATCCTTGCTCCTGTGATTATTAAATTCAAACCGAGAGCCTACAATATCGCCTATAATCGCTCCTATCAACTAATACACCTTCTTTCTCTATACTGATTAACAGTATATATAAAAGCGGGCTCATTTAATCTCCCAAACAAAAGTTACTGTATCACTTACATCAATATCATCCGGTGTAATATCCGGGGCAGATGTTTTAAAGGCCATACATCTATCTTCCATATTATAGTTTGTATTTGAATACAGGTAAAGGTCACCCCAATTGTAATCAATGCTTATAAGGTCTCCAAGAGTAACATTTGAAGCCTTAGTAAGAATCTCAGCCTTACTTTTTGCATTCTCAGTTGCACGGATCAATAGTTCTTCATTTACGGCATCCTTATCTTTTACGGAAAATTGAATATTCAGATTTGGTTCAACCATTGCCTTTCCTATAGCAGTGAGCAAATTTGACAATACCTCTGTATCAAAGTCAAATTCAAGCTTTAAACCATGTTCGCAAATATATCCGTCAAATCTGCTTTTATAATTGTTGTCTTTATCCCGATAACTCTCATAATGTGTCTTGATGTTAAAATCAGTTGTCTTTAAGTTATCTTTATTGAAACCTGCCTTTTCGATTGCATTCTGTAAAATATTTATTGACTCAGCAGCTAGTTTCATTGTTTTTTCATACTCATAATCGTGTGATTCCAGGCACATTGTAATGATGATTAAATCCGGTTTTACACTGACTTTGCCTGTACCCTTTATTGTTATTGTTCTGTTCATTTAATATTCCCCCTTACAAATTTAAAGCTATCATTTAAATTCAAAACTTTGTTTTGATACTAATAATATAAGCTTTAACCCCCTTTATGGTCGCTTAAATAGCGACATTTGATGTTAACGAATTATATCCTTCCATCCTTCGTAAATCATAACCATAGCAAATGTATCTAGTTCACAATATTTAAGCAGAGCCTTTTTGATTTCGTTTCGCTCATAGTCAGTCATTTCGGTAAACTGAAGCATGGCATAGGCGGTCATGGCTGCACCGCCATCTCTTACTTGGTCATTATTCAATAATATAAAATCCTTGTCTGATACATCCTCAAACATTTTAGGCAGAAGCTTATATGGGTCTATAACCTTATTGTTTTCATATTTAATCCACGTCCAATTATTGTAGTTTAAGCTTGGAATTTCTTTCGTTCCGTAAATAGGCTTGGAATACTTGTCCCGTAAAAAGGCGGAGCTGTTTAAAATGGCAGGAAGCACTGTCTTAATTGAATTAGAGCCTTTCATTGCCAGGTCATAATAGTATCTTTTAACAAGCTCGCACATGTCAACCATATTGCGAGGACCTTCCCACTTTTCAAAACTCCCGTTCACCGATTTTGTGATGCTTTTTATAAATTCGCACAATTCTTCCCTGTCGGGAATATCATTTTTATCTTCTTTTAATTGCCTGT
>JAAYPF010000181.1 GCA_012519925.1 Clostridiaceae bacterium | reverse complement strand
TTGTTATTAATTCTCATAAAAAATTCCTCCTTGATTCTTTTGGTTTTTTGCGTCCATGCGCTCATCACTTGAATAATATTTTAACAACAGGCCTTCTTGAAAAAATATATTCTTAAGTGATCTCATTATATTTATCGACTTAATAAAAAAAATCTTAACACAATTTTTAAGATTTTTTTAAAAATTTTATTCTGTTTTAACACAACTAATTCAACATTTTAACATATTAATAAAAACCACAAAAAAAGTGATTTCACCAATCACTTTTTACTACTTGAGCAAATCTTTCAGATTAATAGACTTCACATTGGCAGCTCTTTTATTCTCTGCCTGAATTTCAAGGAATATTTCCTTCCTATAAATAGAAACGCTCTTAGGTGCGTTAATTCCAATTCGCACCTGATCTCCTTGAACATCCACAATAGTAATCTCAATATTGTCGTTTATAACTATTGATTCATTTTTCTTCCTTGTTAGAACCAGCACCTGTATTTACCTCCTGTCTACGGAGTTCTTCTATAATATAGTGTCGCACACTATACATATCCGTGTCAAGGACAACTTGCATTCCGCTATTATTTTTTGTATTAATAATTACAGGAGCCTTTAGATTCATTGTCATTTTATTAGGTTCTTCTGGTACAACAACTATTGCCAAAACCATCACATCCGTTATGCTTTCAATATTAAGACTCTCAACCGTCTCCTCAGAGATTTCAATATCATAATTTTTTAGAATCATGAAAGGGTTAATTACCGCAAAAGCAAGCTGCCCGTCATCAACACATTGAAGCCATCGGAAGGGTGATGTCTCGTCTCCGTTATACAATACTATATATCTCTTTAAATC
Organism: Clostridiaceae bacterium; assembly: GCA_012519925.1. Taxonomy (GTDB): domain Bacteria; phylum Bacillota; class Clostridia; order Acetivibrionales; family Acetivibrionaceae; genus Acetivibrio. Next base: position 55,255 of record JAAYPF010000181.1, on the reverse strand, counting down.
CTCAAAACTCGGTATCCCTTCCTTAAATGTTATGATTTTGCTTTCATCAATTTCAATTTCTCCAAAGTGCTTAGTGTTTAGAAGCATTTGATCTCCTCCGTTTATACTTCACAGTTTAGCTATTAGATATACACATTAACTTTATTTTCTTTTATGTAGTCAAACTTAATTGACGCATACTGGGATAAAAATATTTTTACCTGTGCTGGGGTATAATTTATGTTTACCTGTGCTGGAATATAATTTACCTCTACACCGTTATTTAATCCTTCGTTATCTCCATTCTCAAATTCAATATTAAGCTCTCCCTCTATTAAGCTAATCTTAGGTCTCTCTTTAGGAATAAAATCAATGTTAAATTCATGGGTAGTATAAGAATCCCTTAGGGCCATTTCGGCTATAGGATTGCCTCCGTTTTCAATAGCCGCTAACATATTTCCATCATCTGCTATTTTTCCTATGTTTTCTAAGTGCTCTTGCTTAGCCCTTTCAACCTCTGACTTTATAAGGTCATAGTTGTTTTTAAATCCCACACTAGCAAAAGCTTCATATTGGTCAATCTCAACCATTGGCGGCGTACTATCTATTTCTATTTTTGCATGCTTTTGTTTCATCTGTAATTGTGCTCTTTGTGTTCGGATTTCAAGCATAGACGGAGTTGTTTCAATACCAATTTTTGCATAGGTTTGAGTTATATTAAGTGCCATATCAACTCACCTTCTTTAAACCTATTTTTATAAAAGCTTTATCGCAAGAAGTCAACTAACGAGGTTTGTATTATTTTTGCACCCCCTGACAGAGATGCCCTATATACATTTTCTTCATTTTTTAGAAGCATAATATTTTCGGCCTGATCCACGTCCTCATTTTCACTCATAAGCTTTGTGAAATTAAGTTTATCACTTTCAAGCCTATCTCTTGTCAACTCAAGGCGGTTATATCTTGCTCCAACACCAGCTCTTATTGCCAACAAATTGTTGAATTCCTCATCAATATCTGCAATAGCTTTGCTGATACCCTCTTTATCCCCTGATTCAAGGGCATCTATATAATCAGTCATCATTTGTATTAGTTGCCCAGTTCCACCTGTTAGTGCTTCACCACCATTATCAAAAAGGTGTCCGCCTAATACATTTATATCTATATTATCACTTATACCTATTTCATACATTATCACTTCAGTATCTTTAACATCTATAGCAAAAGATCCATCATCATTGAGTAGCTTTGTATCTGTCTTAAAACCAGAGAAAATATATCTGCCGGCATAAGTCGCATTACCTATTTGAATTAGTTGCCCCTTAAGCTGCTCCACTTCTTGGGCTATCTTTTGAGTATCTTCATCTGTCGCAGTACCATTATTACTTCCCTGCACAGCCAATTCCCTTGCTCTATGCAGTATTTCTCCAATATTATTTAGAGATGCTTCAGTTATTTCCAACCAAGACATTGCGTCATCCACATTTCTTATATGTTGGTTTATCTGGGAAACGTCAGTCCGCAGCTTTAAAGCTCTTGCTGCCACTATAGGATCATCGGATGGAACCGAAATTTTTTTACCTGTAGCAAGTTTATTTTGATAACTCTCCATTCTTATCATATTTCTTCCTATATGGTTAACCATATTATTTACAAGCATATTATTTGTTATTCTCATATTACCCCTCCAGCTTTATGTTTCTTACCAACTTATATACCTACTCTGTTAATAAGTATATCGTATATTTCTGCCATTGCATTAATCATCTGTGCTGCTGCACTATAAGCTTGCTGGTGTTTTACCATATTTGCCATTTCTTCATCTAATGATACTCCCGACTCAGACAATCTACGGTTTTCTATCTGTTCAATGATAACCGTCTTATTTGCAGCAAATCTTACAGCTTGCTGTGAATTTACACCTAAAGTGGTTACAATGGACTTCATGTAATCTTCTGGGGCTCCTTCAACAAACATTTGAGTATTAGTTCTAAATTTTATAAGCTCCTTTAGATTTACTGTGTTTCCCACCTCATCAGGATCACTGGAAGTTGCTATTTTATTAATGTCGTCTATTATATCACTGCTTACAGCAAAGTTTTTGGCTTTTAAACTATTGTAGCCGCCGTCTAATATAAAATCCTCGCTACTCAGTGCTTGATTCCCAGCTCCGAGCATAGTAAAAAACCTTATTTCTTTGGTTGTACCCGTTCCAACACCATATCCATCTACATGTCCTGCACCATCTTCCCCTGCATCAATAGTTCCGTTATTATTATAATCAATAATCCCCTCATTAAATGCCATTGCAAAGGTTTGTACAAACTGATCTAATTTCCTTATGTAAGAAGGTATTCCACTAAAAACAGGACTACCATTTTCACCTTCATTTCCATCTCTTACATCAAGGTAACCTTTTAATGCTCCACCTTTTACATTTAGAGTATTACCGTCTGCCCAACCAACTTCATAAAGACTAGGAACATCTTCATCGTTTAATTTTTCCTCTCTCTGGGTTACTGCTAATTTACTTATACTAAAATGGTCAACAAATGGCTTTCCACTGATAGTAATAATCATTCGTGAATCAACCTTGCCATTTGGGAGCTTGCCCACAACAATTTCAGTTGCATCAATATTTACCAACTTTGAAAGTTCATCAATAAGCAAAGCTCTTTGATCCCGAAGGCTATTAGCTGTGTTACCATCTAACTCAGCACTGTATATTTGTTTATTCAATTGCTGAATTTGTGTACCTAAACTATTTATATTTTCAACTGTTACCTCAATTCTGTCGTTAACATCTACCTGAAGCTGCTCAAAATGATTTGCTAAGCTATTAAAATATTTGGCTAAAGTTACTCCAGTCTCTTTTACCAAAGTCCTGACCGACTTACTGGTAGGGTCTTTTGAAAGCTCCTGAAGAGAACCAAAAAACTCATCCATTATTGTACTAAAGCCACTTGTCGAAGGTTCATTAAAGGTAACTTCCAACTCCGATAAAAGAGCTTTCTTAACCTCCCATTCTCCATAGGAAGTGTTTTCACTCCAATATTTATAATCAAGATATTCATCCCGAACTCTATTAACCCCAATAACTTCAGAGCCGGTACCAACCATGCCTGTTCCGTCAAGCATAGGTAATGGTCTTGATGCCGTTTGTACGGCTTGTTGTCTTGAATAGCCGGGAGTATTGACATTGTTTATATTGTTATTAATGATGTCTAGATTTCTCTGGGCTGTGTATAATCCTCTAACCGCTACATTAAAACCAAAAAAGCTTTGTCTCATCTTTTATCACCTACCTACCAATCCCATACGGGATATTATTGTATCAAACATATCATCTATAACATTTATAGCCCTTGAGGCAGCACTATATGAAAACTTATATTTCATCATATTTGATACCTCTTCGTCCATTGAGACACCCATTATTGATTGTCTTTGGAAGTCAGCGGACTCCACTAGTTTGCTCTGACTTTCGGTAATTCCTCGTGCTTCAAAGCCACCGGCACCAACCTTTAGAATGATGGATTGATAGTATTCATCAACACTCAGTTTCCCCTTTATGTCGTCTATACACTTCATTCCTCTTATGTTTGCTATCGCTATTGCAATAGTGTTGTCGCCGCTCGCTCCGCTTTTAGAAGCAACAACATTATTTAAATTAATGAGATTGTCATTTAGTTTAATGTTTCCCATCAGAAAATCACGTTCTTCATTAATTCGCACAAAAAAATCTTCTCCTGGTTCTGCTGGAGGTCCGAGAGTTTGTCCACTTTTATGCAAAATATTCACTTCTTCAGTTAACTCGCCAACAAGCAAATTGAACCTTTTTATCAAATCAGGCAATATATCTGTCGTATCATCCGGAATACCTCCCGTAGCATCAAAAACCTCTCCTCTTGATTCGAGCAACCCCTTTAGTATGCCACTCTTAATAGGTACTTCAATTTCTGTACCTGCTAGCTTTGGAACTACAAACATTCCAGAGGTCTCACCCTGATCTGCAACTAAATTTGTCTGTTTTCCCTTAGTAACTAAAAAGTATCCTCCAAGGGTTATATCTAACTGTCCATCCTGCATCTCACTTACTTCAACATTCGCAAGCTTGCACAGCCTATCTAAAAGCAAATTCCTTTGATCCCTATAGTCATTTGCACTGTCTTTTGATATTTCAACCTTTAATATTTCAGTATTAAGCACTGCTATTTGTTTTGTTATATCGTTTATTTCCTCTATTCTAACTATTATCTCTGAGTTAAGATCTTTCTGTAACTTATCGAATTGTGCTCCTAGATGATTTATCTGTTCTACAAGAGCTTCTCCTCTTTTACAAACCAAAGCCCTGACAGTAAGACTGTCAGGTTCCTTTGATAATTCCTGCCACGAGTCCCAAAATTGGTTCATAACTTCTTGAAGTCCACTTTCCATGGGGTCTCCAAGTATGGCCTGTATATCCTCAAAGGTCTTATTTCTTGTTTCCCAATAACCTAAAGCTGTACTTTCTTTCCTATATATATTATCTAAAAATTGATTTCTAATTTGCCTAAGGTCCTGGATACTTGCACCCAAACCAAATTGATACCCCTGTGATTTGTAGTAAGGACCTGTTGAAGATATTGCTTGTTGTCTAGCATAACCCTTTGTATTGACATTAGCAATATTGTGCCCTGTCACAGACAACGCACGTTCACTATAAGCCATTCCTGATTTTGCAATTTCAAATCCGGCAAAGCCTAACGCCATATTACCGCCTCCAAGTATGAATATTTACAGTTTCACATCAAAATAAGTCTTTTTCTTTCCTTCGTTCGCATGCCCTGTATTCCCATAATTGTTACTTTCTTCTGGGACACTCGATAAAACATTCATTGAGAAATTTATAAAGTCAAGAGAATTATGAATAAGTTTTGAGTTAAGTTCATTCAAAGTCTTAATTTCATTAATGGTATTTAGAAGCTTTGTTTTACACTCTGCAAATCTTTGTGCCTGTTTTTTATCAAGATACTGTATCAGTTCGGAAATTGTTAAATCATCTGGATTCCTCCGAAGTCCAAGTGATAAATCATTTACAATCTTTTCTCTAAAGACTTCAAGTTTTCCCATTTTCAAAACAAGGACATGCTCTTTTTTTGTAATAGCGTCAAGCTCGGTTATCTTTCCCTTAGCAATAATATCTGTTTTACCCTTCGATAGCTTTAGCAATTCCTCATAGATTTCAGTTTCTTGCTCTAATATATCCATTAAATCATTTATTTTTTCACTATTCATAATATTTCCACCCCGGTATTAATAAATTTATTGCGGGAAAACTTGGAACAAAGCCATGCCTCCCGCAAATAGTAGGTGTTTTAAACCTTCTTGTCCATAACTGATTTTAAAATTTTATCAGCTATATCGGATTCTTTTACTTCGTATTCGCCTGCTTCGTATTTGTCTTTCAATTTGTCTACCAACTCGCTCCTTACGTCCGGTGTGTTTTTCAGTGCTTTCATCACTGTTTGAATGTCCTTTGCCTCTTTTGATATGGATACTGCATCTGTCTTTGAGCTTAGTTTATCTGCTTTATCAGCCTTTTCTACGCTCTTCTTCTTACTGTAAACCCCAGATACTTTCGGGATTTCCCCCCAAATTTTCATACCTACCACCACTTTCAAAATTTTTATATGTTAATATTATCTGTATAAACTTTATCATTAGTTTCTCCAAAACTTTCTCTCATTAATAATATCGTCACTCTAAAAAAATAATTAACATATTTTTATAAAAAAATATCTATAACTTTAATGTTATAGATATCTTATAATGGAATCAACCAACATAGCAATAGTATTTCCCAATAAATTCAACTATGTTACCACTTTTTGTGCAAATATCTCATCGCACCACTCTTTCCTCCTGATGCAGGCTCGTTTGGATTACCTTTTATTTTACCTGCCACCGATCTTATATCATCTGTAATTTCTCTTGCACAGCTTTCACAATATCGTCCAGTAGATATTGACTTGCCACATCTTTCACATTCTAAAAACATATTGCCGTCCTCACCAATTATCTCTAGACGACCTTCCTTTAAGAAGGATTTAATTAGCTGAACACTTATTTCAAGTTCTTTGGACACCTCGTACACAGAGGCTTTGGGATTTTCATAAAGATATTCCTTTACTATTTTAAACTTATCTTCATCTTGTTGTTTGCAGTCAAGACAAATTGGTGGACCACTAAGATAATTAAATATTTTATTGCATCTTTTGCAATTTCTCACATCTGGCATAAAAATACCTCCTAGCTTTAATTAGAACTTTCTTCCGGTAGCTATTACAGCCGCTATAACCTTACGTGCCCCTGCATCTTTTAAAGCCTTACAGCATTCATCAAGGGTAGTTCCAGTAGTTAGAATATCGTCTAAAATAAGGATTGATTTGTCCTTTACTAAATTTGAATCGGTCACTAGAAAAGCATCTTTTACATTTCTCAGTCTATCTGCTCTGTTTAGAAGGCTCTGGCTGTCAGTATTTTTAGTTCTTACGAGTATGTTTTTGTTTACTTTAATCTCAAGTAATCTACCTAATTGCTTTGAAATCAGATGTGCCTGGTTGTATCCTCTTTTTTTCTCCTTCTTGCGATGAAGAGGTACACCTATAATTATATCAACTTTTTCCCAATCTGTCATTCCTTTTATCTTATCGTAAATAAGCTTTGCAAAAGTCCTTCCAAATGAAGGTCGGTTAAAAAACTTATACTTTATCAGTGCTTCCTTTATTATACCGGAATATTCACATACACAAATAATATCGTCAAAATAGTTATTTGTTTTAATAAGATTTATATCTCTACCATTCAGAAAAGGAATTTTTAAGTTACAGTTCTCACAAATAGAACTCTTTACACCATAATTCAATATTTTGTTACAGAAAATGCATTTAGGTGGGAATATAATATCAAGAATTTTTTCAAACAATAGTATTCACCTGCCTATCATGTCAAGTGTTCAACTCTTTCAATATGATGCTTTAGTACCTCTATATTTCTTCGCTTGCATAGGTATAACACTACAAATACTAATCTTTCACCATATTAACACCTATTTGTGGGTAAGGTATGGATATATTTTTCTCATCAAAATTCTTTTTAACCTCTTCTATAACATTATAATACACTTCCCAATAGTCCTTAGAGTTGACCCACACCCTCACAGTATAAATCACTGCACTTTCTCCATGTTCCAACATTCTAACAAACGGCTCAGGATCCTTTAACACAAAAGGCTGACTGTTTACTATATCCTTTAAAACACTTATCACCTCAGATTCCTTTGCATCATAGGATACTCTAAATTTGAAGTCAACTCTACGGGTAGCTTTCTTCGAATAGTTTACTATACTCGAATTGGCCAAACTACCATTAGGTATAAATATAACTTTATTGTCTGGAGTAACAATCTCGGTTTGTAAAATCTTTATCGCCTGTACTGTTCCAGAGTAACCATTAACTTCAATAAAATTGCCTACAGCAAAGGGCTTTGTTGTAAGAAGTAACACTCCTCCTGCAAAATTAGAAAGTGAGCCTTGAAAAGCAAGACCAATTGCAAGACCTGCCGATGCTAATACCGCCACAAAAGATGAATTTTCAACTCCCAAAATCCCTACAACAGACACCAACAAAAATATTTTAAGTAAAGCATCTATGAGCGAGATTAAAAAAGGTTTTAAACTAACATCCATTTTAGATTTATCGACCAAAACTTTTATTTTCTTAACACCCCATTTTATAAGCACAATCCCAACTACAAACACTATGGCAGCAAAGGCTAGTTTACTGAGCCCTGGTATAATCACTGAATTTGCAAAATCGCGAAAAAAATTCTTCACAAAATCATCTCCTAGCTTGATACTGGTTAATATTATATAAACATAAATCGATTAGATTCTACCATAAAGCCAAAGGTTTTTCCACCTGCATATTAAACTTTATCGATTCTCTAAGCTAAAAACTCGTAAGTTTGCAGCTTATAAGTTTATTCAAAAAGACCCTTTTCTAAGGCATCAAAAAAGCACCTCTATTAAAGGTGCTTATCTAAGTTTAAATAAAAACAATGTACAACCTACAATTCTATATATATGTTGTAATGTTGAACAATTAGATGTTATTTATGTAGGGTTTTTGGTGCTTTAGGCTGATAAAATATTAACCAACTTGCAGTACTCGCTGACACCATTGATACAACTACCAAAACCGCTGATACTACCCCTAGCATTTTTCCTTTCATAATAACATCTCCCCGTTTTTATTTAATAGAGAGAATCTATCCTTGATCAGATATATGCTCCCTATCAGTGCTTTTTTCACTCTTGATTATTCCCGTCTCTATATCTTTCTTTATCCCTTGTAGTACCCTTTTCAACTCACCGTATTGTTTTTCATCAATCAAAGCACATAAGTAATCTATATTTTGAACAAATTCTCTTCCGTCCATTTGCCTTTTTATCTCTTCTTCTTTTTGAATTGTTTGTCCAATTTTGAACACGCTTCTTATCAGAAGCATTGTAAACACTATTGTAATAACAAAACTAGTAACTATTAGAACTCTGTCTTTCAATTCTTGAAAAATATCGTTATTAACAATAAACATCGTGTAAATTAATATAAGTATAAAAAGCCCAAATGCCAACTGTAAAACCAAAACCCCAAGCCTACTTTTCTGAGACTTGTCCAACTTAGTTTGTCTTAGGTAGTATATATTAATATCTTTCTTGTACATAAATACAAGAACTGCAATTACTATAAGAAATTCTGATATTAAACACACTGTCCTAATTATTGAATTATTAAAAATCTCATCTTGTGATACATTCATAAAAACACGAAGGAGAACAACCATTATTCCCTGTGCTAATGTAAAACTCACAAGAGTAACTAAACACCCTAATGCTGCTTCTAATACACTTAATTTATATCCAAAGTAAATCAAAATTGCAAAACATAGTAATTGTAAGAAAGAAACAAAAATATCTTGGTAAGGTATATATTTAGCAAAATAGAATATAATCGCAGTAGCAAAACCTACAACAAATACATTACGAACTCGTACTATTTCTTTTCTTCCTAATAGCACCCAAGCAAACAAGGCCATCAGGAACTGCTCTGGAACTGATAAAGCAATAAAATCTATGATGTCTATGAAACCCATAAGATTTTCCTCTCCTGTTGATTAATAATTTATCACATTGCTTTAATACTTTCAACACTTCTTTAATATTCGTGATTATTCGACAGTTTTTCTGCAAATAAGGTGTTTCAAAAAATCTTTTGTCGATATATGAATTAAAACCCACTTAATTCTATTTTTCGAAACACCTGCTGACTAGTTATTTTAGTAGTTACCCAAATCTATTATTTGCAATAAGACACAAATTTCGCGAAAATTTTCAAATGAGTGTTATCTTTCTCCCACATAACTTCCGGATGCCACTGAACACCTACTGCAAACTTACAATTTGTGTGCTCTATTGATTCTATAATACCATCTCCACACCTCGAAGAAACAATAAACCCAGGTGCAACATCCTTTACCGCCTGATGATGGAATGAATTAACTCGTATAACTTTCTCCTGCTGTACTTTAAACATTTTAGTATCCTTATCTATGTAAACTTCATGAGTTGGATACCATTTAGGAGCACTCTGGGAATGCTTATAAAGGGTCTTGCCCTTTTGTTGTGAGTAAATATCTTGATATATAGTTCCACCTAGGGCAATGTTCATTACCTGACAACCTCTGCATATTCCCAAAATAGGTTTGTTGATTGCAATTGCCTCTCTAGCTACAAACAGCTCCATTTCATCTCTTAGCGGGGAAATTTCACCACCAAAAGTATAATTTGGCTCTCCCCAGTGTCTTGCATCTACATCACTTCCACCAGAAAGTAATATGCCATCGAAACGACCTATTGTACTCTTTAGAAATTCAACATCTTCAGTTAGAGGTAAAAGAACTGGTAATCCTCCAACTAATCGAATTGCTTCAACATAACCGTTATTGATATAAAGCTTATTTTCACTATAGTCAAATCCAGCGGTCAATCCAATTATCGGTCTAATATTTGGCATTTTGCCCACCCCTTATTGTTTGATATATAGTAAATATATTCAAAACAGGCTATTTTGTTGTGACTTATTTTTTAGGAATCAACTAAAACAAAAAAGCGTACTCAAAACAGGTCAATCTTAGATTTGAGTACGCACTCCACAGCTATAAAAATCACTACAAATTGCTCAATGCTTCCGATTCTGTAGCATAAATTTCTATAAAACGATTTAGTCTTGTCACTTCAAAAAGCTTCTCAATATCAGGCAGTAAATTACAAAGAACCATTTTACCTTTTTTCTCTTTAAACTTTTTATATGTGTCAATAATAATACCCAAACCTGCACTATTCATATATATAACGCCATCCATGCTTATAACAACCGTCTTGCCCTCATTATCCCTTGCTAAACCATCAAGCAAATCCTTAAACTCGTTTTGAGTAGATATTCTTATTTGCCCTGTTAGTTTAATTATCTTAACACCATCCACTTCTTTTGTTTCAAATTTCATCTGGCAAACCCCCCTATGGTTTATTTAAAAGCAGCAATATTTATTAAGACTTGATATTAATGTACTCTCCCTATACTCAATAGTCAAATCAAAATTTTAACAAGTCTATTAGAACTATGCGAAGCTTCCTACTCAAACAATAGCCAAAAACGGGTTTGACATTTTTATATTTCAAATGCCTTAACCTATTATATATTAACAAAACAGTTATTTCAATAATTTTCTATATAATAAAGAATTTAATAAGCAAAAGTGCTAAAGTATATCAAATTTTGACCGATATAAAAAATAAGAAAAAAGTACTATATTAGTAAGTATAATGTACCCTACTAAAGAGGAGGAATATTATATGCTTTATACCGGCAAAATAGTAAAATATTTTGATAATGAAGCAATAATCCTTAATTGGCTAGATAATGAAGTACTTTTATTCATCGAAGATAATTATGTTAAATGGGTAGATATGTGTATGTTGGAGATACCTCAATAACTCTTACTATTAATAGTGCCTCGTAACTTGATTAATTTCACTGTTACGAGGCTCTAAACGCAATAGTAGATTTAACTTTAATAAGTATTGAACCTTTACGAAGCTAAAACATACTAAGCCTTTTCAAACATATCCTTTCCAACACCACAAACAGGGCAAACCCAATCTTCCGGTATATCCTCAAAGGAAGTTCCCGGAGCAATGCCACCATCTGGATCCCCTTCAGCCGGGTCATATATATACCCGCATACAGTACACAAGTATTTGTCCATTAAGTATCATCTCCTATTTATTATTTTATTACATGATAATAATAATACCATATTTCTCCCTAATTGAAACATAATATTTAAACATTGATAGAAGAAAAAGGCTCTAAGAAAAAACTTCTTAAAACCTTCCTCTTTTGCCTACAATTTATGCTTTCGAACTGCAAAACATGGAAGATAGTGCAGGATCATTGCTTATTTTCCACAAAACATATTTAATACTCATGGAAATAGTATCTGCCATTTTCATAACCAGATTTAATCTTGTATTCTGAAGAATAAGGTAATCCATAAAACCACCAAAATTAACAATCCCGGTTATGTACATATCACCCACTGGAGCAAGGTCTTTCTTAACTCCAGAACCTGGTTTTATAGATCCTTCACCTATTGTAATATATCCTACATGATCCATTTTCCCAAGACACGCATCAATTGCAATTACAAAGGGTTTATCATAGAAATTGTGTATATGTTCCATTACCTTGTCAATATTCTTTGCATGAACAGGGTTATCTAGACTTCCATGTATATATATATTCCTATATTCTAAATTGCTCATTTTATAACCGATGAGAGGTCCTAAACTATCTCCCGTAGATCGGTCCGTTCCTATACACACAAATACTATTGACTTATATCCGCATTTTAGCGAATTTCCGATAAGAGCATACATTGTATCCGTAAGTGTCTTAAATGCCGACCTGCTGTTCATATCAATATAAATCTGCTTACTTGATGTTTTAAGAAACATATCTCTGCTCCTGTGAAGTCATTTTCAAAAACTCCAGTTTTCATCTATTTAGATGTTTCAAAGAAATCCGTTAGCTAATATATCACTACAACCTAATAAAATCGTCTTTTTTTAAAACACCCATTTGCCAATTATTCTTTAAATATCACCTTATTTGATTTTGCCTAATTGTCGCATAATGCTCTTTAAATCAAAGTTATTAGAAATTACATTATTTATATCTATCTATAAATATTATTCCCCTATATTGTAGTTTTATTACTCATTTTAGTAATTTCCCCATTTCATTTCTATTGCTATTAAATTTTCTCTTTGTTATTATCAATGTAGATATTCTTCTTATAGACGTATGCTTTATTTATCAGACTTTTTTCTAGGTACTTTATTTAAGTGCTAAAGTTGCTATAAGGAATTTTTGAAAGGATAGTATTATGAACAAAAATAAAAGCGAGTTTGGCTCGAATATTAATTTAAATATAAATAGCATGATTGAGCATATAATAAACGGAATGACGGATTGGGTGAGAGTAATCGACTTAGACGACAACCTTATATATGTGAACAAATCAATGTCTAATTTCCTAAAAGGCGATTATATAGGTAAGAAGTGCTATAAAGCAATCGGAAGGAATGCACCTTGTGAGAACTGTGTATCTAGAACTGCTGTTATTAGTGGTCAACCTCAACATAAGGAAGAAATTATTTTTGATCGTATTTATTCTGTAATGAGCTCTCCAATTAAAGATAATGATGGAAACACCATTGCAATTGTTGAAGTATTACGAGATATAACAGATATGAAAAAACTTCAGAAAGAGATGTTGCTTCAAAACAAAAAACTAAAAAGTGAGCTTAATATGGCTAGAAGGCTTCAATGCAGTCTACTACCTAAAAACATCCCCGAAGATAAAATTGAATTTTCCTACATCTACAAACCTTGTGACACCTTAGGTGGGGATTTCCTTGACATTTTTGAAATTGACACCGACCATATAGGGGTATATATTGCTGACGTCTCTGGTCATGGTGTTGCTGCTTCCATGCTTACAGTATTTTTGAGTTCTTCAATTGATAAAAATCTATTATCACCAGCTGCGGCATTGAAAAAGCTTTACAAAGAGTTTAACCGTGACTATTCCGATCAGGATCTATACATTACCGTTTTTTATGCTATTATAAACACACAAAATAATTCCCTTGTGTATTCAAATGCAGGTCACAACGTCCCTCCTATAGTATTAAACCCAAATAGTAAAAGGTTTGAGCTTTTAAGACTTCCAGGTATACCTATAAGCAATTGGGTTGAAGCTCCGTCCTATAAGGATAGAAATTTATCGCTCAACAAGGGAGACAAACTTTTTTTGTATACTGATGGAATCGTTGAATTAAAGAATAATAATAGTGAACAATTTGGAGAAGATAGACTTGTCTGTGCATTGCAAAACAATTTTAATAGTCCTAGCATTATTCTCAATCAAATAATAGAAGCTGCATCGAAATTTAGCGGCACTGAACAATACAGCCATGTTGCCGATGATATAACCATGGCACTTATAGAAATAAAAACCTCAGGTCTACTATAGTAATATAAATCCCACTATTTTAAAAAAAACTTTTTTATTTTTTGTTTTTTAGCCCCCTCAAAAAACCCACACTTTCTGAATAACTATACCGTAAGGCAGCAAAGGCAGTTTGACGGTTTAGAATTTCTACCAACTATGGTTGGTAAATAATTATGCTAATCCTCAAATAATATAAATTCCATACTTTTTAAGTTGGATACTCCTGCTCTGCTTGAGCACATTAAGCAGGGCCATTTTCTTTTTTGAGATTTTTTAATCAATTCATAAAAATCAGTTGATCTAAAAAAAACTTATCAAGTTTTAACTTTTTCGTAACCTATGATTAATAAAATTATTATATTATTTATTCCAGAGAGAGAATTTGAATTATAAATCGAAATCAAATACTTTCTGTAAGAAGTAGAAAGTATTTTATATAAATTTAACAATCTTCTTGACCAAAGGGGGAGTATAAGTTTAGTAAAATCACTTTGACGCTTAAGGGGAACTCGCATTTTAATTTATCTGTAGTACTATCCACAACATTATTTATTGTTTTACAGACTTAATTTATTTTATTCAATTTATCTACAATTAAACTAATCGCTTAAACACATTATCATCATGCTATTTGTCAATATACTTTATGAGATCTATTATACTTTGCAGCACCGAACCACTATTCACTCACTATATTATTACCAACGATATGGCACACTACTTGATTGGACATCCTTTGGAATTCATTACTCCCCCCACTCTTTTAAAGAACTCTTTTATAGAAAAATTAATATTGAGAATGTTTACATTTTTGTAATGACATCCTCCCTAAATTTTAGTCGGTTAGTTACCATACAAGCTAACCGTTTTTGTTTTCTAAAAAAGACTAGTTTTTTGATATGAGCTAATGTAATATTTCAGTTGCGTTCAGGCATATACTCTTATATAATTCCAAAAAACAATTTTTTAAAAAAGCTTTAACAACAATGCTTAAATGGAATTATAGATTCAGGATAAGTAATAAATTTAGTATTTTGAATGCTAGGTTTCGAATGCTTGCAGCTATGCTGTGCTATGAAATAATATGTAAGGGGTAGAAGAATGCTTTTCCTATTATCTATAAAAAAAACACACTTAATATTGATTATTTTTATGCTATCGACACTTATACTAAGCGTATCTTTTTATAACGCCTCACCCTTAATGACAAGTACACCTATAGATGAAAACCATAATCAAATAATAGAAGAAATCCTCTCTACTAGAAATAAGGCTTTTCTTGATGGTAATTCAGAAGTTATTGAAGCAATGTATGACAAAAATAGCAAACTAGGTACCTGGGCATTTGAACATGAAATGAAAAAAATGAAATACCTTCACAATTGGGCTGAAAAACAGGGTATAGTGTTTTCTGACATAAAATCAAAATACAAAATACGATCTGCAAAAGAAAGCAGCGATACAGTTTCTTTTAATTATATAGCTTCTACTGAATATAGCTACTATTACGAAAACGAACCTCAAACGGAAAATATCTTTAGAATAGGTACATATCATTCCTTAAAGTTAATAAAATATGACAATAGTTGGTTGATTGCAAAAGAGTGGTATACCGATCCCTTTGCCGATTCTCTAGATCTAGAAAATTTGAAAACAGAAGAATTTGAGGAATATATACTTTCATCAAACCCAAGAAACTTTTCAAGCTTGAATAAAAGAAGAATTGACGCTATTGAATATGCAGACCGTTATTGCGGTGCTGCTACCGAAGAAGAGTTTGGATTCAGTTATAACAAAAAATACAGAGATTACAATGCTTTAGGAGGTGATTGTGCAAATTTCGCATCACAAATACTTTTTGAAGGCGGCAAATTCAAAAAAACCGGCACATGGAATTACACAAAAGACGGTAGCAAAGCATGGGTAAATGCTCAAGCTTTTAAGGATTATATGATAAACAGCAAGCGAGCATCATTAATAGCTAAAGGTACATATAATCAAGTCTTTAAGGCATCCTTTAAGTTGTTACCCGGTGATTTTATTGCTTATGAAAAAAAGGGAAAGATAACCCATATTTCAGTAGTTACAGGAGCCGATTCAAAAGGTTATTCCCTTGTTAACTGCCATAATACTGATAGATATAGAGTTCCATGGGATCTTGGTTGGAGTAATAAGAATATCAAATTTTGGCTTGTAAGAGTCCATTATTAAGACAATTCATAAATCATCTTTATATTCCTATATAAAACAAAAGACCGACATTGTCGACCTTTTATTTTATAAGTTAAATGATATAAAATTTATATGGTTTTCATAGATACTATTCTTTATCAACGATACCAAATCTCTTTTTGAACTTATCAACACGTCCACCTGCATCTACTAACTTTTGCTTACCTGTAAAGAAAGGGTGGCAATTTGAACATATTTCAACGCGTACGTCCTTTTTTGTTGAACCAGTATCATACGTTGCACCACAAGCACACTTTATTACAGTTTGCTGATAATTTGGATGTATACCTTCTCTCACTCTATTCACCTTCTTTCAATAAACCTCTGTAAGTAAAGCCCAAATACGAGGGCATTCTATTATAAGTAATGATTAAAAACAACTTTTCGACGCAAAAAATATTTTAACACAAATATACAATATAAGCAAGAACTATTTTTCACCGAAAGCAACATTAATACTTCCTACAAAATCTATATTTGTCTTTGTCTGCATTAATCTACTGATAATCATTTCGGTTACCTGTGCGGTTCCCATGTTACTCATTGCTTTTCTGACAGCCCATACGCTTTCAAGTTCCTTTTGATCAAGAAGCAATTCCTCTCTACGAGTTCCAGATTTGTTAATATCTATCGCAGGGAATATTCTCATTTCGGATAATCTTCTATCTAAGTGAAGCTCCATATTACCAGTTCCCTTAAATTCTTCAAATATAACGTCATCCATTCTGCTTCCTGTTTCAATGAGAGCTGTTGCCATTATTGTAAGACTTCCACCATTTTCAATATTTCTTGCTGCTCCGAAAAATCTTTTTGGTTTGTGAAGAGCACCAGGATCAAGACCTCCCGACAAAGTCCTTCCAGTAGGCGGTATTGTAAGGTTGTACGCTCTTGCAAGCCTTGTTATACTATCTAGTAGTATTACAACATCCTTCTTTTGCTCAACAAGTCTTTGAGCCCTTTCAAGAACCATTTCTGCAACTTTTATATGGTGTTCGGGAACTTCATCGAAAGTAGAATATATTACCTCTCCCTTTATAGAACGCTGCATGTCAGTAACTTCTTCTGGTCGCTCATCTATAAGAAGAACAATAAGCTCCATTTCAGGATAATTTGTGGTTATGGAATTTGCCACTTTCTTTAAAAGTATGGTCTTACCAGCTTTCGGAGGTGAAACAATCATTCCACGTTGTCCTTTACCTATAGGTGCTATCAAATCAATCAACCTTGTTGATAACTCTCTTGGTGCTGTTTCAAGAGTTATTCTTTGATCGGGATATATTGGTGTCAGATATTCAAATGCAACCCTCTTTGTCGCAACCTCAGGCGGATCTCCATTGACTGTCTGTACATAAAGCAGTGCTTGGAATTTTTCACCTTCTTTAGGTATACGACCTTTCCCCTTTATTTTATCTCCTGTTTTGAGATTAAACCTTCTTATCTGTGATGGTGAAACATAAACATCTTTAGGACCTGAAAGATAATTATCGCTTCTTAAAAAGCCGTACCCATCGGGCAAAACTTCTAATACTCCTTCGACAGGATCATCACTTTCAATTTTCTCAAACCCATTTGGGTGAGGAGCATTTTCACTTCTTTGTTCGGTACTTTTAAAGAACGGTTTGTTAGGTTTGCCACTTTCATTTTCAGTGTTAGTTTCTTTAGCAGGTCTAAATTCAGCATCAGCTTTTTGCTGCACTATAGTTTTTTCTTCTTTTTTGACGTTGTCATTAATAACAGTTTCATATTCTGATGGAGTATCTAGTTTGGCAGTTTCTTTCTTAACAAGCTCTTCTTCTACAGCTGTTTCTTCTTTTTTTGCACTAACTTCTTTTTTTGCGATATCATTTTGTTTTTCGTTTTTCACTAAATTAGTTTGTTTGACGTATGTTGCTTCTTTATTTGCTTCGGCTTTTTTGTCTTCGGCTTTTTTGTCTTCGAGTTTCTTATCTGCAACTTTTTTTTCTTCAGCTTTGTTTTCTTCAACTTTCTTATCTTCTTTTACTTTTTTCTCAGCTTTCTCTTCACTTTTCAATTCAGAGGTCTTATTAGCCTTTGGTCTCCCACGCTTTGACTTTCTAAGCACTACAGGAGCCTCACTTGTATCTGTTGAATCTTGCTTGTCAACAGCTTCACTTTTTTTGTCTTTTGATTTTGCGTCTTTTGATTTCGTTTCTTTCTTCTCCGCTAATCTTGGAATAGAGGAATTGCCAGCTTTATCTTCCTCACCTAAATCCTGCACATTCGAAACTAATCCTTCGACTACACCATTACCGGATTTATATATCACTTCAATAAGTTCGCTCTTTTTATATTTGGATATATTCTTAATACCCATCATTTTCGCTATATACCGTAGATCCTCAAGTGTTTTACCCTTAAGATTAATACCTTCCATGTCACACCACCTTAAAAAATAGATTATATATAATTCCACATTTGGGAGTTCATTCGTTTAGATAACAATCAGTAAAACCTTTATTTTGGGAAAGGTTAATACTTCGAGGAGATTCATAGAGTAACTCATAAACAATAGATATTATATCAATACCTCAAACCCTTGTCAATCATATTTTTTACAAATTAGTAATATTTTATGAAATAAAAACATTTATTCTGCATATAATTTAAAAAAACCTAAAAAATATGTTCAAAATTACTACTCCCGTTTAAAATATCTATATATTTTGTTGTCTTATAAATAGCATTCTGACCATTTCGAAAAACAACCTCCACGATGATTAATTCACAAGGTTTACTAAATAAGAGCTATTAAAAGGGAAATTGAGCAATTATATTTAGAATTATCTAAACGACATTTTTTTAAACAGTTTTAAAATAACTACGATGTGAATTCATAAGTTCATTAAAATAATAGTGCTCCCCAAAATTGTTTCTCTAAAGAATATTACAAATTCTATAAATACTTTTTTCTCCTAATAAATTATTCATTAGGAACGTTTTTTAATTCATGCCCTTCATCCAACAGTAAAATTTGATTTAATTTTAAGTTCTCTCTAAAATGTTCATTAGTAGATGCATATATAATTTTAGTAGCAGGGCATTTACCACATCTTAAATAAATCTTATCAGAAAACAGCAATAATTCAATATCTTCATTACCACATCCACAGAATAAATTACCTTTTGCTGCAATATCATGGATTATATTAAGCGAATCGTATATAACCTGTGTATTGCTGAAATAACTGTCATAGCCAAATAGATTTATGAGTTCGTCAAATTCTTTTTCTAAGAGGTCAATCCTTTTCCTAACTTCCTTGTCATTTCCTGCGAAACACTGTTGTATTCCTGTCTTTGGGCAGTTAAATATACGGATATCTTGTTTGACGAAGTCCTTCCTCTCTAAAACATAATCATGCCTAGTCCCACATCCTATGCATGGAATAGCCAACTTATAGCAATGAGCATTTTCCTTGGTAATAACCAGTTTTGAACTATTGCAGCGACAATTAAATACTGTTTCTCTTCTAGAGGATATTTCAAAAAGTGTTATATTAACGAACTCAAATGTACCACAAGATGAGCACTTATAGGCAATAGTCATACCGGCATCAATTATCATTATTCCCACCTCTATATAATATAATTCGTGCAGGAAATAATAAAATCCTTCTTTTCCCTAATAATTTTGTTAATTTAAATTCAAAAAATAAAACACCCTCCACCATGTAAATGCATATTATTCTAACAAAAAAATATAGATGACTTTTATTGATTACTCAAAGTCATCTATATTTGGAGCTGGTGGACGGAATCGAACCCCCGACCTATTGATTACAAGTCAATTGCTCTACCTGCTGAGCTACACCAGCACTTCTATGAACTTAGCACCCTTCGGGCGAACTTTCAAAATGCAAATTCCTATACTATTAAATTAATTATAACCTAGGGCTGTCTAAGTAACCCTAACACTATAATAATATAGCAGCACAATCGCATCATGTCAACACTTTTTGTAAAGAAATTTATGGTGGGCACTATAGGGCTCGAACCTATGACCCCCTGCTTGTAAGGCAGGTGCTCTCCCAGCTGAGCTAAGCGCCCATATCTTTCTCGCCTGACAGGCAAATATTATTATAGACTAAATAATTAAGCAAGTCAATTATTTTTTTAATCAAATTAATTCCATTAATCTTGTATTGATAAAGCTATACAAAAATATTATAATTTAGGAAAAGAACTAGGGAGAATGCAGAATTGATATCAAAAAAGAACACTACATTCGTTTTGCTGACTTTCATTGTTATTACCATTAGCCTTTATACTGTTGAAAAGAGACTTGTGTTTTACAATAATAAGTCTTTTGGTATGATATCTTACAAAGTCGACAAAGACAAGTATTTATCGAAGTTTACCGGCAATACAATAAATATATATTTAGAAAACGGAAAACTTTATTCTCAATACGAACTAAAAGATGAATTGATATTAAGCAATGCTGTAGCAGATCTTGATAATGACGGAAAAGATGAAATAATCCTTCTTACTTGTAAAGATACTAGTCAGTATGCGGAATACCTGTTAGTTCTCTCTTTTAACGCATATAATGAAAGCAAAGATACTATAACATTTAAGGAGATATATCGGCATAACTTCAAAGACCTAAATCCTTGGAAAGTTCAAACTTCAGATGTAGACGGAGATGGAAAAACAGAAATATCCATCGGGGTTTATAAGACTTCCCCTCTCCATCCTGTAATGGCAAAAAGACCCTTTATATATGATTGGATAAATAGTAGCATATTTCCAAAGTGGAGAGGTTCAAGACTTTCAAGACCTTTTGATGATTATGTTTTTCTAGACCTAGATTCGGACGAAAGAGATGAAATAGTATCAATAGAACACACAGCCGAGGGTAAAAAGGTGCTCACAGCTTATTCATGGAAGGGCTTTGGCTTTGAAAAAACTGGTGAAAGTATAAGCTTCCTAGATATATCTTCCATTAGTGTTAAATTAGATCAAGGGGAAAAGACCTCTTTAGTCAAAGCAAAAGTTAAACAAAATTCAAAATGGCTGGAGAAAACTTTTTATTACTTAGATGGCGAAATTTTAACCAAATAAAAGAGGCAAAATTAAAACAACTCAATTTAAATAATGAGAGGATGAAATAACAATGAAAAAAAGCAAACCAACTCAAATTATCATTATCGGCCTTATCCTAACACTACTATTCAGTTTTTCTGGATGCGATAACTCCAAGCAAAGCAACAACCAACCCGAAAACACACCTATTCCTACTCAAACAAGTCCAGTTGAGATAAGTCCAACAAATAATAGCAGTTTTTCCCTAAATCCTGTTTTTAAAGATGAAAGGGATAGACAATTTAGTTCTCTTGATTGGAAACCCATCAGTTATGAAGCAAAGGTTAAGCCCTATAAGGTTAATGCTGATCTAACTAATATTGAAAATATCGATCAATTCGGTGAATTCACACAAGAACAAAAGGAAATGCTTTCAAAGAATGGTTTTGTAGTAATGCCTACAAGTGAGGAACAGTTATTTTACATATACGAGCAGAATGAATATCTGAAAGTTCCCAGTTTTATTACAACAGACTCGGTACTTCAAGTATATCACATATTTTTTGACTACTCTTTGAGGACTCTTGAAGCCGAAAAATTGATGAACCCCTTACAAAACCTTACTAGTAGTATGCTAAATAAATCCATTACTCTCTATAACGAAATAAAAAATCAGGAAGTCAAAGAAGCTGCTTTAAAAAACATAGCATTCTTTGCTATTTCTCAAAAATTACTGGAAAACGCCCTTCCTGAAAATATCCCAGTCGAAGCACAAGTTCTTATAAACAGCGAACTAGAGCTTATAAAAAATTCGGGAGGATTTATAAAATCTCCAATTTTCGGTTTTGATGTTGATTACTCACAATTTGTACCACGTGGACATTATACTAGAAGCAATGATCTTGAAAAATATTTCAGAGTAATGATGTGGTACGGACTAATCCCTATGCCCCTTATTAAAAACGAAGAAATTGTAAAAGACACTACAGCTCAAGCATTGCTCATAACCTACAGCATTTTTTCAGACGTCAATGGAAAATCTGATATCGACCTATGGGAAACCTTGTATGAACCTACAACCTTCTATGTAGGAAGTGCGGACGATTTTACCATTTATGACTACAAAGATCTTTTAGTTACTGTATACGGCGAAAAACCAAACTTAGAAACTCTTTTAGAACAACAGAATATTGATAAACTTCTTGATGAAGCAAAGAAACTACCAGAACCAAAAATACAGCAAGATTTTACTTCTGTAAATACTCCTATAGGCAAGCAGTTCAGGTTTATGGGACAAAGATATATTCCCGATTCGGAAATTCTTCAAAAACTAGTTGACTCTCAGAAACGTCCTTTCCCAAAGGGCCTTGATGTTATGGGAGTCTTAGGATCGGACAGAGCTTATGATCTCTTGATAAATAAATACAAAGAAAACCAAGCTTGGGATAAGTATGAAGAGAAGTTTTCTTCTCTAAAGCAACAATTTTCTAAACTGCCTGAATCGACTTGGCAATCAAACATGTATTACGGTTGGTTATGGACACTAAAAAGTCTCTTAGGCAATTATAAGGAAGGTTATCCATCTTTTATGACCAATACTGCATGGGAAGACAAATCCTTAAGCACCGCCCTCAGCAGTTGGGCAGAGTTACGTCATGATACAATACTTTATGCAAAACAAAGCGGTGCAGAATGCGGTGGAGATGGTGAACCCCCCATTATAAAAGGCTATGTAGAACCCAACGTGGAAGTATATAGCAAACTTCTTTGGCTTACAAGGTTCTCACGACAGAATCTTGAAAAAAAGGGTATATTACCTCAAGCAATGGCTGAAAAGATGTCAAGGTTTGAAGATTTGCTACAATTCCTTGCGGACTGTTCAGTTAAGGAATTAAGAAACGAAGAACTCACAGCTGAGGAGTATGACCAACTGTTAATATATGGCGGTCTATTAGAAGCTCTTACCGCTTCCCTTGCTGGAGACGGTATTAGGTGGTTTGAAATTACTTCTGAAACTGACAAAAACATGGCTGTTATAGCTGATATACATACTGTTCTTTCTTCATACCTTGAAGTGGGTGTTGGACCCGCCTCACAGATATATGTTGCAGTTCCAATCGGAGGCAAAATTTACCTAACAAGGGGAGCAGTATTCAGCTATTATGAGTTTATTAGCGATACTAGATTGACCGATGAGGAATGGCAAAAAATGTTCAAGGACAACAACCAGCCAGCACAACCTGATTGGACAGATTCCTTTACTAACGGACAGAAGGAAGAAATCCCTGTTCCTGCTGAACCTTACTTTTCGGGTTGTTAGCTTATGAAAAAGTTATTTCTTGCTTTATTATTCTTTTTTGCACTCTTGTTTTTTACGCTCCGAGTAGCCAAAACGGATAGCATGACTATATTTATTGTAGGGGACATCTTGTTAGACAGAGGTGTTGGTGAAAAAATAGAAGCACACGGACCCGATTACCCCTACCTAAAAGTAAAAAATATATTGCCAAAGGCTGACATAGTCTTTGGCAATCTTGAGTGCCCTATAACTTCTACAGGTATACCCGCTCTTAAGAAGCCGTATTATTTGTTTAAAGCCCATCCCAATAATTCGGATGCACTCAGTAACAGTGGTTTTACTGTTTTAAATCTTGCAAACAACCATACTATGGATTATGGAAGAGAAGGTATCATGAACACTATAGCCTTCTTAGAAAAAAGCGGTATTAAGACAGTTGGTGCCGGAAAAGACAAAAATATTGCACATAAGCCTTTATATATGGAAGTATCGGGTACAACCATCGGTTTTTTAAGCTTGTCGGCATTTCCAACCGAAGGATATGTCTTTTCGGCTAAAAAACCCGATGTAGCTCAACTGGATATAGAAGCCCTTGCCGATGAGGTAAAAAGTGCAAAAGTAAATTGTGATGTTTTAATTGTATCCTTTCACTGGGGAACAGAATTTGAAAATCACCCTACCCAAAATCAGAAACAAGCTGCCTATATATCCGTCGAAAATGGTGCTGATTTAGTTATTGGTCATCACCCTCATGTGCTCCAAGGAATGGAGTATTATACGGGCACACCTATATTCTATAGCCTTGGAAATTTTGTATTTGATAATCAAGAACCTATCGGAACGGATGAGACAATAATCCTAAAAGTTGTTATTAATGATAAGTCTATAAAAAATCTACAAATCGCTCCAATTAAAATAGTCAAATGCCAACCTACAATACCCGAAAACACCAATGAGGCAACGGAAATATTCAGCAACTTTGAAAAGTATTCAAATTTCGCAAATTCTAAAATAGAAATAGATAAAGAGAACTACAACTCTAAAAAAAGTATTTTCAGAAGCGTGAATATTATACCATAACCCTATCACAGCCCCAAGAACTCATATCCATCGAACTGAGCCTTTAGAATGTCAGTTTTAAGAAAATTCTCTTCACTCATGAAATAAGACAGACTAAAAGACATTATTCCACATTTTCAATGAATTTTGCATATAACCCTTTATGTCCATATGATAAACTTTTTCTAGCAATTTTCCGTCAACAAAATCACTTTTCTCACCATATTTAACAATCTGACCATCAGAGAGTAGCATAATCTTATCCGCAAAATACATAACCAAATTTATATCATGCAATACACCAATCACTGTGTTTCCATCTGTATTTGCCCACTGCTTTAAATATTCTATAAGCTCAAGCTGAAACTTTAAATCCAAGTGATTTGTCGGCTCATCGAGCAAAATCAAACGAGGCTCCTGGGCTAAAGCTTTAGCTAAAAACACTCTCTGAAGCTGCCCCCCTGATAGGGTTTTTATCTGCCTATCCTTTACATCTGTAAGTCCTACTTTATCAAGGCAGTCCATTACAAAATCCTTATCATGTTTTGTAGGACCTCCTAATATTCCACCCTTTATATGAAGATATCTCCCTAATAAAACAGTCTCATATACGGTATAAGAAAAATAAACAGTCTCATTTTGCATTAAAATTGCCACTTTCGAAGCAATTTCGGTTCTTTTCATTCTCTTTATGGGAATACCATCTAAGTTAATGTCTCCTTCACTCTTTAGAAGCCCTGCAATAGCTTTAAGAAGTGTCGTTTTACCACATCCGTTAGGACCAATAATGCAAACCTTCTCCCCTTTCTTTACATGAAAAGAAACGTCCTTTAGCACTTCAGATTCATTATATCCGCATCTAACGTTCTCAACTTTTAACATTTTTATCTCCTCTTTCTCCCCGAGAAATATATGTACCCGAAAAATGGTGCTCCGATAAGTGCAGTAACCGCACCAACAGGAAGCTCCGACGGAGAGATTATTGTTCTTGCTATCAAGTCGGCAATCACCATAAAAGTCCCCCCAAGTAAAGCGGAAATAGGAATGACAAGGCGATGGCTCGAGCCAAACAATTTTCTGACAATATGAGGGGCAACAAGATCTACAAATCCAATTACTCCTGTAAAGGCTACAGCACAACCGGTAAGTCCCGATGAAATACTCAGTAAAATCCATTTTACTTTATTTGCATCAACACCGGCAGCTTTTGCATGTTCCTCACCAAAAGTCAAAAGATCTAGTTCTCTTACAAAAAACATTGTCAAAAATATTAAACTTAAAGCTATTGGTAAAAATATTATAACAATAGTCCAGTTCTTTTGAGAAAAACTCCCCATCTGCCACATTAAAATCCTCTGGGCATCTTCCCTTTTCAAAGAAGATACCAGTGTAAGTATGGCATTGATAAATAATGAAAACACCATTCCGGCAAGAATAATAGTGTTGGTATCCATATTTCTATCCATACTTGCAGCAAATCCAACTGCTCCAAAAACTGTAATCAATCCAAAAACAAGTCCCACTAAAGGTAGTGTAAAAAAACCCAGTATTGGAATTGTAAATCCAGTTACTATAACAATACCTGCACCAAAGGCCGCACCGGATGAAACACCTAAAGTATATGATGAAGCCAAAGGGTTTTTCAATGTAGATTGCATTATAGCACCGCTAACTGATAAAGCCGCACCTACAAAAAACGCCATAAGAACCCTAGGAATACGCATGTCCCAGATAATTGATGTTGTTATCGCATCTATATTCCCAGTCTTAGCTACACCAAATAATTTGTTTCCAACTACTATAATAATATCGCTGAAAGGTATCATTACGCTACCTATCACAATACCCAATATACAGACTACAAAACTCATTAATAAAGCAAAAATAATCTTTAATTTCATATTCTCAATACTTGTCAGGATACACTGCCTTGGCAATTTCCTTCATAACCTTTACAATATTGTGGTTTGGCAACGAACTTGCATTATTGTCAATATAATAAACTTCATTGTTTTTAACTGCCTTTATATTTTCCCATCCTTTTCTTGACTTTATTTCGTTCACAGGTTCCTGAATATAATTCACATTAGTTAAAATAACATCTGGATTAGTTAAAACAACTGCTTCATCGTTTACGCTCATCCAACTTTCCCTGTCCGAAAACACATTTATCGCTCCAACTAACTCGATTAATTCATTAAGAAAAACGCCGGAACCAAAGCTATACATACTTGGAGCTGCTGCTATTTCAAAATAAACGGTCTTTTTTTCTTTGATATTCCCTCCAATCAACGCAACCTTTTCTATCTCACTATCTAAATTTTCAACCATCTTACTGCCCTCTTTAGATTTTCCTGTCAAATTCGCAATAAAAATAATATCCTCTTTAATGTCTTTGATTGAGCTACTTGTGGGAATATCTGCAACACAAACACCTAACCCCCTCAAAGGTTTATACGGTTCTGCCGCCCCCTCTAGATTGCTCATTCCCGAAGTAAATACTATATCTGGTTTTAGGTTTGCCAATTTTTCTATATCTGGTGACATCATGTCAAATTGTGGAATACCTTCTTTAAGACCTTTTATTCCTTTTGCATTCTGATCAATTGCGACAAGCTTATCGCCAAGCCCCAGATCTATAAGAATTTCTGTAGTTGACGGTGCCATCGATATAATCCTGTTTATGTTTTTTGGAACTTCTATTTCATTGCCAGCACGATCAGATATCTTTAGAGTACCCAAAGAGCTCTCTACACTACTTAAGGGCTCTTCTATACTACCCTCGGAATAATTCCCAGTTTCCTTGCAGGATATAAAGCTAAAGAAAAACACAACTATAATTACCAATAGCAAATTTTTTTTCATTTTACTTACTTCCTTTCAATATACTAAAACAGTCAAAACAAAAACCTCCTGACAAAATCTCAAGAGGTTATGGATATCTAAACATAGAAATATACCGGCACCCCCTATCGCTCGTAGAGAAAATTGTGCAATGAAATAGGCAGGTCTTCTGACTTAGGTTCAACAATACTAAAAGCCTTCCCAGTTCTCCTAGTGGCATATTTTTAGCATCTCCCCCTTACAGCGGCGGGACCGTACAGGACTTTCACCTGTTTCCCTTTTAATTCGATTATAAGGTTATTTCAAATAGCAACCAGTCAATTGTCCTTTCAAATAGCTTATTTGATTGGCTTTATTGCTGTATATTCTATTATTTGAAATGGCCTATACCGAAACCATAGCTCATCTATATTTATTAATTTATGTTTTTCTCACTTCAAAATCATTGTAGCGAATATAGCAATAGCATAACATTTTGTTAAAAACATTTCAATTCATAATTTTTATAATGGCTAAATTTCTGAAGAAAATACCATATACAAGCTATTATGATAAAACCAACGCACTTTCTTAGGAACATAAAGATAGTCATATAGAATGTATACATTCTATATGACTATCTTTTGGTCGGGGTGAGAGGACTTGAACCCCCGGCATCTTGGTCCCAAACCAAGCGCGCTACCAGCTGCGCTACACCCCGTTATTTTCGGCGACAAAAGAAATTTTACTATATACAGAGTATATAATCAACTCAATTCTAGAGCCATTTTTACGATTTATATGAACAATACTAAATATATCTCTTATTATTTACATTTATCTCACCCAATTCAACTCTGTGCTACTTTTTGTTCGGCCATAATTTGTAACATAACGTTAACTTGATACTGCACATAAGTTATTTTATAATTAACCTATAGAGCTATATCACTTTATGTAAACTATAAGGGAACAATTTTATACAAGAGGTGTCTAATATTAAGAAGCTATTAGGACAAACTAAAAAGGCCATTGAAGATTATAATATGATACAGGAAGGTGATAGGATAGTTGTAGGCGTATCCGGTGGGAAAGACAGCCTTACCCTTTTGGTTCTGCTAAAGCAATTACAAAATTACTTTCCCGCCAAATTTGAGCTTGAGGCTGTCACACTGACAATGGGTATTGGAGAATTTAACTTGAGTCCAGTCATGGAACTTTGTAACAGAATCAATGTTAATTATACTATTGAGGAAACAGTTATTGGAAAAATTGTCTTTGAAGAACGCGATGAAAGTCATCCCTGCTCATTATGTGCCAATCTCAAAAGAGGTGCACTTCATAATATTGCTAAAAGACTTAATTGCAATAAAGTTGCTCTAGCTCATCATAGGGATGATGTAGTTGAAACTTTTTTATTAAATACATTATATGCAGGTAAAATACAGACCTTTTCGCCAGTTACTTATTTAAAGCGAAAGGAACTGTATTTAATTCGCCCTATGATATATGTAGAAGAAAAGCATATAAAAGAGTATATAAAAACCAATAGACTAATAACAGTTCCTAGTCCTTGCCATGTTGATGGCAAAACAAAAAGGCAGTATGTTAAAGAGCTTTTAATGGATATGCACAAAGAAAACAAAAACATTAAGAATAACATTTTTGGGGCTATAACACGTTCAGGAATAAATGATTGGTAGTATTCCTTAATATTAGATAAGGTTATTTCAAAAAATGTACATCTTGTCTTGAAATAACGATTGATCAGTTACTTTTTAGAAACAAATTAATTCTAATAAAACAATACATATATGGAGGAAAATCAGATGAAACACATAAGAAAAAAGCTGTCAATGCTAGTTATCGTAACAATTCTTCTTTGTATTTCCTTTAGTACTGCTAATGGCAATACAAATAGTATCATTTACGATATAATCACTAAAGAAATTGTTACATCGGGCGTAACCTATGAGAAAATATCCCGATTCACCGATGCCGGTTGGCGTAATATTAATGTCTTGAGAGTTGATTTAGATAATCAAAATGTGCGAGTAGATACATTATCTAATACCGAGTCAATTCAAAAACTAGCCAACGTTAAAACCCTTGCAGAGACAAATGGTGCCATTGCTGCTATAAATGCAAGCTTCTTCAATTGGATGACTGAAGCCGGTTATGGATATGCTGATGGACCAGTAGTTCAATCTGGAAAGATTATTTCTTCCGATAGGGAGTACAACAGATATAATGACTCAATGGGTACTTTTTCAATAAGCAATCTCAACGAAGCCATGTACAACTTCTGGAAAACCGATATGGAAATAATTGCACCTAATGGGGCTTCTTCTATAGTTTTTAAATATAATAAGCCTAATCTTGACAACTACAATACCATAGCCATTTACGACAGAAAGTGGATGCTAAATTCGCCGGGTTCTTCGCCTGAGAGTCCAAATATTGTTGAAATGCTAGTTAATGAAAACAAAGTAGTAGAAATTCGTCGTGGACTTCCCTCCACTGAAATACCTGAAAACGGATATGTTGTTGTTGGTAATGGAGACAATGCAAATTTCCTTGCACATAACTTTAATAGGGGAGACTTAGTAACATTTAACATATCCACAACTCCTGATTGGAGCGAAACAAAAATGGCTGTAACAGGAAGTGCAATACTAGTAAAAGACGGAAGCATTCCATCTAAATTCTCCTATGTTTCTGGTGATACCAACGGAAAACGTGCAAGAACAGCTATAGGTAGTTCCCGCTCGGGCAAGGAGTTAATAATGGTTACTGTAGACGAAAGGCAAAGTTTAGGTATGCCACTTACAGAGCTTGCCGATCTCATGATAAGCCTTGGAGCTTATAACGCTTTAAATCTTGATGGAGGCGGCTCAACAACAATGGCTGTTAGAGAACGCGGTAAAAGTAATATAAACATCGTCAACAGACCGTCTGATGGTTCACCTAGAAGGGTATCCACTGCTATTGGTGTATTCTCGGTATTTCCCACAGGAGCTCTAGATGGATTTGATATTGATACCGTTGATACAAATATATTTGTAAATACATCGAGAGAATTCTCCCTAATTGGTTATGACAAATACTTTAACCCAGTTCAAATAAAAGATGCTGAAATCAAATGGAGTGTTGAGGGCTTAGAAGGGGATTTTGAAAATAATACCTTCTATCCTACAAGTGAAGGTGAAGGTACTATTACAGCAACAATCGGCAATATTTCATCTTCAATCGATATCAGAGTTTTAGGTAATCCAAGCAAACTCATTTTAAACACTAGAACCTTAAACATAACAAAAGGCAGCACCTATTCCTTTATGGTTAAAGGTACCGACAAAAACGGCTACACCGCACCCATCAATCCTGAGGATGTTAATTGGTCAGTGAGTGGCAGTATAGGTGACGTGGTCGACAGCGTTTTTGCTGCTAAAAATACCGGTGTAGGGACAATTGATGCCTTTATAGAAGATGTTCACACTTACTGTGCTGTTTCTGTAGGAGAGGAATACTCTGTTGTGATTGATGAATTTGAAAATCAAAATGGGACCTTTGCTTCCTCACCATCTGAAACTCCCGGTTCTTACGAAATATCCAATAAAGTAAAAAAAGAAGGTAATAGTTCAGGAAAACTGACTTACGATTTTACAAACCTTGAGGGTACAAGAGCCGCTTATCTTGTGTTTAATGACAATGGCTTATTAATAGATGAGAGTTCTACAAGAATAGGTTTGTGGGTTTACAATCCTAGAGAAAACAGCAACTGGCTCCGTGCTGAGATGCTCGACGCAAAGGGTCAAAAGAAACTATTGGATTTAGCTAGCACTATGAACTGGAGTGGTTGGAACTATGTTGAAACTCCGCTCTCTAATATCAGTCTGCCCGCACAATTAACTAGAATTTATGCGGTACAGGTTAATCCGGTTCCAGAATCAGGAGACATTTACTTGGACAATTTAACATTAACATCCTCTCAATATCCAGAAATTGATAAAGATAACATACCGCAGGATATAGTTGCTATGGACGAAGCAAATACTCAAGTAGAATTAACACCAGAGGATAATGCATATAAATTTAATATATTTAGTTTAGAGGGCGAACCCACCAATCTCCTTGGTAAAATACTACACACAAGATTAGCAGATAAATCCGGTCCGGAGGTTGAAACCTTGATATCTTTAGGAGAGGTAAGTAAGTCTTTCTCAAATACAGTTAACAAACAAATACTAAAATTTGATTCCCAATATAGAAGCATCGATAAACCCAACTTAAAAATTCTCCAGCTTAATACTTCAGATAAAAGCCTTCGAACAAGTGCCTCAGGACAGTGGCAATGGTTTTTAGATCAACTTAACAATTTTAACGGTGAAAATCTATTCATTATTATGAAAGATTCACCAAAGAGCTTTAAAGACAATCTAGAAGCAGACTTGTTTATCAAGCTTCTTAGAGAACATAAGGAAAAGACAGGCTGCAACATTTGGTTGTTCTATAATGGAACGTCAAATGAAAGCTACATGGAAAACGGTATAAGATACTCTAGTCTGAGTACAGTAACCTTAAACTCATTAAGTCCAGAGGATGCTGGAAATTCTGAATATATTGAAGTAATTGTTAATAACGATGTTCCTACTTATTTATATAAAGCTATAACCCAATAAAGTTAAATCCTCAAAAAACATAAAACAATTTAATTTCCTTAGCATAGAACAAAGGGGGCTACGCCCCGTTTAAACCCCGCATGGTACACTTTTACATTTCTTTTGAAAGCCTTGCGTCTTCTGCAACTCAAGGTTTTATTTTTTTAGAAATCAATGCACTTTCTTAGAAAATTAAAAAAGCGGAACCGATATGGCTCCGCTTTTTAATATGCATAATCACTTTATAGAATTTGTTTAAGCCCTCTATATTGAGGTACTATCATTGACCCTAATATCCTTTTATAACATTAGACTTATTTAATATCACAAATTTTTTCCCTCAAATACTTGGTAAACTCTTCATTAATATCGTCTCTTTTTAGAGCAAACTCTACTGTTGCCTGTAAAAAGCCCAGCTTATTACCTACGTCATACCTTTTTCCTATGAAATCATAAGCATACATAGCTTCCTGACCAATTAAGGTTTTTAGTGCATCAGTTAATTGTATTTCTCCACCTTTTCCTGGTTGTACATTTTCAAGGCAATCAAATATTAGTGGTGTAATTATATATCTGCCTAGTATAGCTATATTTGAAGGTGCATTATCTTTGTCTGGTTTTTCAACAAGATCTTTAACTTTATATACTCTATTGTCCACTTGCTTACAGCTTACAATTCCATACTTTGAAACATCTTCATCACTAACAGACTGCACACCAAGTACAGTTGTTTTATACTCATTATATATGTCTATCATTTGCTTTAGACATGGAACCTCTGAATCTACCACATCATCACCCAGTAACACAGCAAAGGGTTCTTGTCCAACGAAGGATTTCGCACAATATATAGCATGTCCTAAGCCTTTTGCTTCCTTCTGACGTATATAATGAATATTTGCAAGGTTTGATATACTCCTTACCAGTTCGAGAAGTTCTTCATCTCCCTTTCTTGCAAGTTCCTGTTCTAGCTCATAGGATTTGTCAAAGTGATCCTCAATTGCCCTTTTATTTCTTCCGGAAATTATTATTATATCTTCAATACCGGAATTAATTGCCTCCTCCACAATGTATTGAATAGTCGGCTTATCAACTATAGGTAACATTTCCTTTGGCTGAGCTTTAGTTGCAGGTAAAAATCTTGTACCCAGGCCTGCTGCTGGTATTATTGCCTTACGTACTTTCAAGTTGCTACACCCCTTTTCTTTTTATGAAAAAACGCCAAGCTACAATATCAATTCTATCAGAACTATGTAATTTTTCCAACATCTTTTCCCATATTTATTATTCTATCAACATCAGGCAAGGTCTAAAATGCCTTGTGAATATATTTGCTTTAGATAAATAATAATAGTTAATATTCGATATATTTTCTCAGATAGTAGCCAAAAAGGGGATGAAATCATGCACATAACCAAGAAGGATAGTAGGATAATAGACTTAGTTAAAGATCTATATTTCCGATTTAATGATGATGACGTACCAGCCTTAGCTTCTCAACTTGCCTATTATTTTATCCTTGCTATTTTCCCATTTTTGATTTTTCTTATTAATCTTATAAGCTTAACCCCTGTAACAAGCGAACAAGCTCTATATATTCTGTCAAAAGTAATTCCAACAGCTGCATATGATATTATTAAAGGCGTCATAAGTCATGTATCCTACAGTAATAGACAGACTTTCCTCTCTTTTAGTATGGTCGCATCAATTTGGGCAGCTTCAAACGGTATGAATGCGGTCATAAAGAGTCTTAATAAAGCATATGATCAACATGAAAGCAGATCACTTTGGAAAGTACGAGGTCTTGCAATAATAGCAACTATAGCTTTTGCATTTACCATTATTTTATCCTTCATTCTTTTAATTTTAGGTGAAATAATCGGAAGGAATGTCCTTGTATTCTTAGGCTTTTCAAGTAGCTTCAAACCCCTTTGGTCACTCATACGTTTTATAAGTCCAGTTGTAATAATGATTATTGTTTTCGCGTTGCTATACCGATATATGCCTAACAAACGTATGAAATATACGGAAGTACTTGCAGGCTCTATTTTTTCTTCAATCGGTTGGTTTATCACATCAATTTTATTTTCAATATATGTTAATAATTTTTCAAACTATGCTAATACTTATGGAAGCATTGGAGGTATAATCTTATTAATAATATGGCTCTATTGGATAAGCATAATAATACTCTTAGGGGGTGAATTAAACGCCTCATTAGCTTATAACCGACAAAAATACAGTAAAAAATTTGGCTAACGATTGGTTACGTGTAGGGATTGCATGAACGGCGAGCCTTCAAAATACAACTTCCTATACTATGAACTTAGCACCCTTCGGGCGAACTTTCAAAATGCAAATTCCTATACTATGAACTTATCGCCCTATCGGGCGAGCATCCGAAATGCAACTTCCTATACTATTAATTAGCGAAGTTTGAGAAGGGGCTGGTTAGTTGCACTTTTATTTGAAAGTTATACATAATCAATGCAGTTTCTTTGGAAATAAAAACGAAGGGGTATCGAAGCCCTTCGTTTTTGCTCCTTTAATTTCATTCTAAGGAGCATAATAAATAAGCTATGGCAAAAAGCCATAGCTCGTTTATTATAGAAATTATTAATCAGAAGTATATGGAAGTAATGCAATGTGTCTTGCTCTTTTTATAGCAACAGTCATTTGACGTTGATGTTTTGCACAATTTCCTGATATTCTTCTAGGTAAAATTTTACCTCTTTCTGAAACATACTTCTTAAGCTTTGATATATCTTTATAATCTATATCAGTTACTTTATCTACACAAAAAGCACAAATCTTTTTCTTTGCCCTTCTCATCCTTGAAGGTCCTTTTGCGTCGCCCTTATCGTAATTATCTCTGCTGTTTCTATCTTTCTTTGGATTTGGCATAAAGTATACGCCTCCTTTCTTGAAAAATCAACTATATACATATTTAACTAATCGCAAATTTAGAAAACACTTACACCACTAAAACGGTAATTCGTCATCTTCTTCTAAAGGATAAAATCCGTCAGATGACTGAGCCGGTTGCTGCTCATGTGGTCTACCAGAAGTATCACTTCTTTTGCTATCAGCAAAAAACGTTTCACTGGCAACAACCTCTGTTGTGTAACGCTTTTTACCTTCATTATCATCCCAAGATCTGACTTGAATTCTTCCTACCACTGCAACTTGTTGGCCTTTTGTAAAATATTTTGAGCAAAACTCAGCTTGTTTGTCCCATACAACAATAGGAATAAAATCAGCCTGTCTTTCCTCTCCCTGTTTTGCATAAGCCCTGTTAACTGCAAGCGTAAAACTGCACACAGCCAAGTTATTATTGGTATACCTCAATTCAGGATCTCTAGTTAGTCTTCCCATCAAAATAACCTTATTCATATAACCACCTTAATTATCCTTTTTTATTATGATATCTTTAATAATTCCGTCGGTTATCTTATACATTCTTTCAAGTTCATGCGGGAAATTTGGTTCAGAACTGAAGTTTATCAACACGTAATACCCTTCATTAAAATCGTTTATAGGATATGCAAGTTTCCTTTTACCCCACTCGTCAATACTTTCTAATTGACCTGAAGACTCAACCAAACTCTTCATCTTTTCAACAAGAACTTTTGTATCATCTTCACTCACTTCTGGACTAACGATAAAAATAGTTTCATATTTATTCATCATAATTACTTCACCTCCTCCCGGACTATGGCCCTGTTTCATGAACAGAGCAAGGATTACAATGAAGTATTTTATCACATATCTTTTATATTTACAAGTATATTTTAAATTTTTTGCACGGTAAAAGCATCTTCTTAAAGTTACATCAGCTTCAAAAATACAAGTTTCATCATGCTATCTATAGAATACTTGCAGAGTATACGTTACAGCTTTACACCTATAGCCTTTTTTGCATTAATAATTTATTACATATTAACGAAATGGTTTTCAAAAATAAAAATCTATGTTATTATATATATATATATGCAAGTTGCTCAGATAAAGGCCAGTGGACATATGTTAACTAATCATCGATAAATTGCTATTTATGTATAATTGCACTTATATTTCTTGTGTAGACTTATTGGTTAAATCTAAACTACCAAGTCATAGTTTACCGAAATGTGCAATTTCAGTATTGTTATGGACTTTAATCCCACTAAACTTTACATCCTTTGGAAAGGGTGAAGATATTGTTTAAAAGATCCCCTATTAAAAAGAACATAAATCCATTTTGGCTAATACTTATATCACTTACTTGTAGTATAGCTTTGGCTTTGCCTACCTATACTGTTTTTTATTGGTACAGTACTCTCGAGCATCCAATCAAGGATACGGTAAGTACTGTTATGTTTGCTACTGCATTTACAGTAGTTTTATATATTGTTATTTTCGTTGTGTCTGGAATTTTATACAACAAACTTTCTCAGCAGCATTCTCAAACGAAAGAACTAAAAAACTTTAAAACCTTTACAGACGTTCTTCACCGTGCCACTTCTGAGATAGAAGTTTATGAAACTTTATACAATTACATGCGAAACATGCATATAGCTAATCAAATAACTCTATTTTACAGGAATGACCGTTCTTCTACGGATTTTTTATGGCAACGAATCACCAATGAGAGAATGCCTCTTTGTACAATGGAACCACGGAATTGTCCTTTAATAAAATATGGTCGTGAATGTAATGTCAGAAATATAGCTACAGATATAACCTGTGCCTATCAACTTACCGAACATAAGAATGGGAGTTATGTCTGCTTGCCTATAACTATCGACAACCAGACACTAGGAATTTTGCAACTTTATTCCAAAACAAAATGCTTTTTTGATGATACTATATTATCAAAGGCAAGATCTTATATAGAAGTAGCAAAACCAGTAATCAGCAGTAAACGTGCTATGCAACAACTCAATAAGAAAGCTTACACAGACAAGCTTACCAAGCTGTACAACCGAAATTTCCTTGAAACATACTTAGAGAATCAAATAAAAGCTACAAATTTAGCGAAGGACACTTTAAGTGTTATCATGATGGACATCGACCACTTTAAAAATGTAAACGACAAATACGGTCATACTACGGGAGATGCTGTACTAGTATTATTTGCCCAAGTTATATTACGCTGTATTAGAAAAACTGACCTTGTTGCAAGGTATGGTGGAGAAGAATTCATTGCAATTCTACCTGCCACAGATACTACTACAGCTGTAGGAATAGCTGAACGTATACGAGAATCTATCTCAATTGAACCTATGCCTAGATTTAACGATACTGTAATACCTCATATAACTTGCAGCCTTGGTGTTGCAACATATCCAATTCATGCAGATAATAAAAACAATATTATTAAAGTTGCAGACATCGCTTTGTACAAGGCAAAGCAGGGTGGAAGAAACCGTGTGGAAATTTATAATAGTGACTTAGACTTTAATATTCATATAAATAAATAACATCACATATGGAATTTTAAAGAGTCTAAATAACATTGTATTTTTCGACGTTATGTAAAATTACCATAAGCAACATAAGAACCATGTATTTTTGAGGTCCGCTTTTCTTTTCTTATTTCTTTTCTCGTGAAAAGAAGAAGGGTATTAATATACATAACTTACTGGCATAAAACCTATCCCTAAAAGTTTACACAAAAGGATTTGCATCCTCTTTTTTTTAAGAAATAATAAAAATAATTTGATAGGAATTGTGTTTCCTATCAAATTAATAATAAAAGCTATTTTTACTTTTTACCATCTCTAATAATCAAGTGTATTCTTGTCATCTTTTTCCTTGTTTTTCTTTAATGTTTCGGCAGACTCCTTTTCATCTACACCTTCAATCTCCAAATCTGTCGTTGTTTCGCTCTCTTGCGTACCATCTTGTAATTCGGTGTTTTCCTGGTCTTGCTTTTCGGTTTTGTCAATTTTCTCTTCGTGCTTTTTGGGTGCATCATCTATATATTGTATGTCCTTTTTCAGCTCATCACCTTTTAATTCGTTGTCTTTTGGTTTATTATCTTTTGGCTCATTACCTTTTTGCTTGTTGTCTTTTGGTTCGTTATCTTTTGATTCGTTGTCTCTTGGTTTATTATCTTTCTGTTCATTATCTTTCGGTCCATTATCTTTTGTTTCATTGTCTTTTAGTTTGTTATCTTTTGGTTCGTTGTCTTTTGGTTTATTATCTTTTGGTCCATTGTCTTTTGGTTCATTGTTCTTTTGTTTGTCGTCTTTTGGTTCGTTATGTTTTGAATCGTTACTTTTTATTTCTTTATCTTTTGGTTTTTTGTCATCTGGAGTTTTGCCTTTTTCTTCTCTATCTTGCTTTTCCTTATCTTTCAAGTTATTACTTGGTGGATTACTTACTTTGTTTGGTAACTCTTTAGATATATCCTCTTTTATCTTTTTATCAGTATTAGCTTTGTTGTCTTTTTCATGATCTTTCAGCTTATCAAAAGCTTTATTCTCCTTATCCGGCAAGGTTTTGGTTTGATCTTTTGGTTTCTTAGGTGCTTCTTTTTTAACATGCTTAATTGAAGCAAGAATATCCTTAACAGGCTTTTCCTTATATTCTTCAATTTTCACTTCAGGTTTTTCCTTTTGTAGCTTCTCAATGAGGACTAGTTTACCTGGCGATATACCTAATTCTTTTGCGTTATCACGTTTATTAAGAGTTACCTTCTCCGCCACAACTTCTGATTGAACTTTACTGTGTTCTAAAGTATCGTTAGTAACTTTTACTAATTCTTCCTGAATATCTGATAATTTTTCTTCATTTTTC
Source organism: Clostridiaceae bacterium (assembly GCA_012519925.1). Taxonomy (GTDB): domain Bacteria; phylum Bacillota; class Clostridia; order Acetivibrionales; family Acetivibrionaceae; genus Acetivibrio. The sequence continues at coordinate 16,698 of JAAYPF010000181.1, read as the reverse complement.
CCAGATACAGTTATCATTACAGTGTTTTTATCCACATCTTCTAAAAAACCTTTATCAAGTGCTGCCTCTATAAATCCTTCAACAGCTCTATCAATCTTCATACGATTGTATCTAGTATTCTTTATTAGATCTTCTCCATCACTATTAAGACCTTTTACGTCTAATACCACTCCAAATACATTAACTGTAAATTCTAAACTAGGGTTTATATCGACATTAATATAGTTATAAGGCATACTATACGCGTATCCCCCAATACCGATACCAAAAAGTAATAGGAGCCCAGCCGCTACTGATGTAATCTTTGATAATGTTTTGAAATTATGGTTGGTTGCTCTCAATCCAATATCAATTTCATTACCTATAGTAAACTTTCCGTTATTTTTAACTTTTATAAAACCACCTTTTTTATCCAACACAACAGCATATTTATCATTTAAATCAACCACTATGCCTTTCATACTATCACCCCCAGTTTATATAGTCTTTAATAAATTCGTAATCACCAGTACATATAATTAACACTGCTATTATATATTTTCGTCCCCTATCTATTTTTTTCCGGGGTATTTTTAGACTTTTCTCAATTTGAATTATCGGTAAAGTCTTTTTATTCTTTATATGCCTTATTAACTCAACATCAGAAAGCAAAAACTTTATAACTTCGGAATATGTTCGTCGTGTTCTTTCGTGCTTAGGCGATACATCAGAGAGCTCAAAAAAGGATATTCCCCATTCTGCTAATTCCTTTTTTAGTTGCTCTATCTCAAGTCTTCTGTATTGGCTGCTTTCTTCTCTTGAGTAATCATCAATAGCCTTGTCCGTAGTATAATCATACTCATCATCATCAACTTCTTTAAAGTACTCATTCATAAAAACAACTTTACTATGTTTGCTCTCTTTTCTATAATAATCGATTATTCTCCTCTTAATTACATTCTGAGCAAAGGACAGGAAATTACCCCGCGAACTGTCAAAGGCATTAATTGCTTCTGAAAATGCGATTAATGCAATGCTCAACTCGTCATCTTGACCATACACAACATAACGCCCTACAGTCTTCTCCACGCATGAGGCAATAAAAGGCTTATACTCCTCAATAAATTTATTGATACCGTATTCATCATTCTTGATACTTTCAACTCTTTCATTGATAGTAAGCGAATGCATTATTTACCTCCAGCAATAAAACTTTTTAGAAACCATCTTATTATTATAGCACAAATTCTCGGCTAGACAAATTCTATTTTACATAATATGGTTGATTTCTTATTCTTTCCAATAATCTTAGAAATAATGGAAAAGACACTTAATACTATTATCTCGAACTGTTAGCTAACTTGCTTTACATGCTATAATACATATGCTATAATTACCCAGTACTAGTTTTTTATTTATTAAACTTTAGAAAGAGAGGACTACATCTTTTTGAGGTGTAATTTTTATGCTATGGATAAAGAAAAGAATTTTAAGAACACTTTTTTAGTTATGCTAAAAGGGTTTATCATAGGTTCATCAATGAGTGTTCCAGGCGTGAGTGGTGGGACTATGGCCATACTATTAGGCATTTATGACAAACTTATAGGTTCAATTAGCCGTTTTACAAAAGACTTAAAAGGAAATATTATATTTCTCATGAAATTCTGTATTGGTGCAGGAATCGGTATTTTCACACTATCTATATTAATTGGCTGGTTGTTGGAAGTGGTACCTATACCTATATCATTTTTCTTTTTAGGAGCAGTAATAGGTGGCGTTCCTGCTTTATTTAAGAAAGCCAATTCTAATAATTCAAGCTTTAAAATTTCTTCAATAATATATTTTCTTATTGGCTTAGGTATAGTAATTTCATTTGGACTTATTCCCACAGGAACGATTAGTGTTACTTCAGGATCAGGAATTGGTCATTATTTGATGCTATTTGTAACTGGAATAATTATTGCATTAGCATTAGTACTTCCTGGCATAAGTACATCGCATATGTTACTAGTTCTTGGTATGTATGATTCAATGCTTGTGGCTATAAAAAGTTTTGACCTTATTTATGTTGGAATAATAGGAGTAATGACCCTTATCGGAATTTTCTTAATCACAAGACCTATTGAGTGGACGATGAACAAATTTCCACATCAGACTTATTTCGTTATCATTGGTTTTGTTATTGGATCTACTCGGGAGATATTCCTTGATAAAATTATTCCCGCAATTCCAAGCATCACAAATTATTCATGGTGGATCGCAACAATTATTATTTCTATTATAACTTTTGTTCTTGGAATGAAATCAATTATGACATTGTCCAAATTTTCAAATGATTAATATATTAAGATGTATCAAAAAAGATTGCCTAGACCATTCGTCGGGCAATCTTTTTTAGTATTCATTGCTCTAGCTTAATCTCAAGCCTGTCAAACTTCACACTTTCAATAAACTGTTCCTTTGTAAAGGAAGTCCTACGGAATCTCACAAACTCAGTAGTATTCCTTTTTAGCCAAAGGGGAACAGAAACATCAAGTTCTTTGCAAAGAGCTATAAAACTTGTTTCTAAAAGCTCTCTAAAAGAAGCATTTTCATCATCTTTTTCAACTAATTTTTCACTGACAATAGTGGTACCCTTTATTAGTTTTCCGAGTATTCTCAATTTAATCTTCCCTTAGTTTAATTTTTCAGTTTCCTTATCCTTTAAAAGCTTATACTCTATAGAATCTATAAGTGCATGCCAACTCGCTTCAATGATGTCTGAAGAAACTCCTATTGTTGTCCAAACTTCTTCTGAATCTGTTGATTCAATTAGTACCCTAACTTTAGCAGCAGTTGCAGACTTTGAATCAAGAACCCTAACCTTGTAGTCTGTAAGTTTCATATCCATAACCTGAGGATAAAACCTTACTAAAGCTTTTCTTAGTGCCTTGTCAAGAGCATTTACAGGACCAGTACCTTCATCAGCTGTAATTTCCTCCTGCTCTCCTACTTTAATTTTAATCATTGCCGAAGAATTAGCAGTAGTAACGGAAGGCTCATTAACAACGACTTTAAACTCACCAAGTTCAAAGAAAGATTCATACTTACCTAATATTTTTCTTATTATAAGTTCAAAAGAGCTTTCAGCTGCTTCATATTGGTAGCCTTTGAATTCCATTTCCTTGAGTTTCTCAAGGATTAGCTTTGTCTCAGGTGAATCCTTTGTAATAGTGTCATCAATGTGGTTTATCAAATTTAGCACAGCACTTCTACCGGCCACCTCGGACATCAAAAATACTCTCTCGTTTCCGACCATCTCCGGTCTTATATGCTCATAAGCCGTCGTATTCTTATTTACCGCGTCAGCATGCATACCGGCTTTGTGGGCGAAGGAGTTTTTTCCTACATAAGGTGCACTTTCATCATGCACAACGTTTGCTATTTCACTTGCATATCTAGCAATTGAAGTAAGTTGTATCATGTTCTCTTCGAGAATACACGAATACCCTAGTTTTAGCTGAAGATTAGGTATAATTGTACAAATATTAGCGTTCCCACTTCTCTCTCCAAATCCATTTAACGTTCCCTGTACTTGCTTAGCTCCCGCCTGTACCGCCATTATAGAATTGGCTACCGCCATTCCAGTGTCATTATGGCAGTGTATTCCAACATCAACATTAAACTCTTTCACAACTTTCTGAGTTATCTCAAACACTTCATTTGGAAAACTTCCACCATTAGTATCACATAGACAAATGCTGTCAGCACCTGCGTCACATGCTGCTTTTAGCGACTTCATTGCATATTCAGGATTTGCTTTATATCCATCAAAGAAGTGTTCTGCGTCAAATACTACTTCTTTATTTTTACTCTTAAAAAATAATATCGTATCATAAATCATTTTTAGATTTTCATCAAGAGTGGTCTTTAGAATATCAACAACATGAAAATCCCAACTTTTTCCAAAAATTGCAACTGCGGGAGTATCAGCTCTAAGCAACGAATTAACATTAGCATCTTCTTCTACAGAAATATTAACTCTTCTTGTGCTTCCAAATGCAATTACCTTTGCATTTGTAAAATTCATATTTTTTATTCGTTCAAAAAATTCCAGATCTTTAGGGTTTGAACCGGGATTTCCCGCTTCTATATAATTCACTCCAAGTTTATCAAGTCTATCTACAATCTTAATTTTGTCTTCAACGCTAAAAGAAATACCTTGTGCTTGAGCTCCGTCCCTTAATGTTGAATCATAAATTTGTATTTTTTTCATAGTTTGCATCTCCCCCCGCAAGAATCTTAAATCTATACAGAACTAAGATTTAGTCAATTTACAAAAACTCTTCTTAGGTGATTTTAGTAAATAATATAGACCGCTATTATTCACCAATTTCACTTACTGCTCTATTAATAGCATTTAAATATGCTCTAACACCCGACTCAATAATGTCAGTACTTACTCCTCTTCCTACAAAAAGCTTGCCGTCCTTTGAAATTCTAACTGTAACTTCCCCTAGAGCATCCTTTCCTTCTGTTACAGCCCTCAAACTATAATCTTCAAGAGAAAAGCTTATTCCCACAGCTCTTTCTATTGCATTAAAGGCTGCAGCAACCGGACCATCACCGGTAGCGGCTTCTGTAATAATGTTATCCTTTCTCTTAAGGCTTATTGTTGAAGTTGCCACACTTTTGTTACCACTTGTAATTTGGAAGCTATCAAGTTCAAATATTTCAGGAACCTCAGAAACTTTCTCCTCAATAAGAGCCTCTATGTCTCTGTCTAAAACCACCTTTTTCTTATCTGCCAAACTCTTAAACTTTTCAAAGGCCTGTTGAATTGCTTCCGGTGTAAGAGTTGTGTAGCCCATTTCCTTTAACCTTTCTTCAAAGGCATGACGTCCAGAGAGCTTCCCTAACACCATTCTGTTTTGCCCTAATCCTATAGATTCAGGTTTCATTATCTCATAAGTGCTCTTTTCAGACAATACTCCATGTTGGTGAATTCCTGACTCGTGAGCAAAAGCATTTGCACCTACAATTGCTTTATTAGGCTGGACAGTAATACCTGTAAGACTACTAACAAGTTTACTTGTTCTATATATTTGCTTTGTATTAATATTATGTTCAATTTTATAAAAGTCTTTTCTAGTGTCAAGACCCATAATTAGTTCTTCCACAGCAGCGTTTCCTGCCCTCTCACCTAATCCATTTATGGTACACTCAACTTGTGTTGCACCGTTTAATATCGCAGCAAGAGAATTTGCTACCGCCAAGCCTAAATCGTTGTGGCAATGAACACTTATATCAGCTTTGTCTATATTGCTAACATTCTCCTTAATAGCACGAATTATTTTTCCATATTCTGCTGGCGTAGTGTATCCCACAGTGTCTGGAATATTTACTACTGTTGCACCAGCTTTTATTACCTCTTCAATTACTTTTACCAAAAACTCTACTCTTGTTCTGCTCGCATCTTCTGCAGAGAATTCCACATCAGAACAGTATTTCTTGGCGTATTTCACCATTGCAACTGCTCTTTCCAATACTTCATCCTCAGTCATCTTAAGTTTATGTTTTAAATGAATATCCGATGTGGCAATAAATGTATGGATTCTAGGACTCTGAGCCCCCTTTACTGCTTCCCATGCTCTATCTATATCTTTTTCGACTGCTCTGCAAAGACTTGCAATTGTAACATTTTTTATGTTTTCCGAGACAGCCTTAACAGCTTCAAAATCTCCTGGTGATGCAATGGCAAAGCCCGCCTCAATAACGTCAACTCCTAATTTTTCAAGCTGACGTGCAATTTCCAATTTCTCTTGAATATTTAAATTGACCCCTGGAGTTTGTTCTCCATCCCTTAAGGTTGTATCAAATATCTTAATTCTATTTGTCATAACATTTACCTCCTATTTCCTAGACCATTCTCATATTTATAATTTAACTTCTATATTTATCTCTATATTTTTCAGATGTGGTAATTTCAAATGTTTTAAATACTCCTGCAGTAAACGGCAATTAGCAATCATAACTAATAGGTGGTTGGAAAAAGGGGACAACCCCATCTTTTCCATAACCCTTAGCCTATTACATTAAGGAGTTTCAAAAAATACATATTCAATATTTTAGATATAAAACCCATTAAATCAAGTTTTAACTTCAATTGATCAGTTATTTATTGGGACTCGCATAGATTCTGTTTTGTGCAATTACTTCTTAAGCCAGCTCATCATTTTCCTAAGTTCTGCACCAACTTTTTCTACTTGATGTTCAGATTCATTGCTTCTCATTGCAAGCAAATTAGCTCTTCCACCGGATTTGTTCTCAGAAATCCAGTTTGATGCAAATTTGCCATCTTGAATCTCCTGTAATACTTTTTTCATTTCTTTTCTTGTTTCTTCAGTTATAACTCTTCTACCTGTAACATAATCACCATACTCGGCAGTATCACTTATAGAATACCTCATGTATGAGAATCCGCCTTGGTTTATAAGGTCAACAATAAGCTTCATTTCATGTACACACTCAAAGTATGCAATCTCTGGTTGGTATCCTGCATTTACAAGAGTTTCAAAACCTGCTTTCATAAGCTCTGTAACTCCTCCACACAGAACTGCCTGCTCACCGAAAAGATCTGTTTCTGTTTCTTCCTTGAAAGTAGTTTCAAGAATTCCAGCTCTCCCTGCACCTACTCCGGCTGCATATGCTAAAGCATACTCCTTAGCTTTTCCTGTCTCATTTTGATGTACTGCTATTAATGCTGGTACACCTCTTCCTTCTTTATACTGGCTTCTAACTGTGTGACCTGGTCCTTTTGGAGCAACCATTATAACATCTACACCCTTAGGCGCAACAATCTGATTAAAATGAATATTGAACCCGTGTGCAAACATTAATACATTTCCCTCTTTTAAGTTTGCTTTTATACTTTGATCATATATATCCTTTTGAACCTGATCAGGAGCTAATATCATTATTAAATCTCCCATTTTTGCTGCCTCATCAGTATCGACAACTTTCAAACCATCATCAATTACCTGTTGCCTTCTTGCTGAAGTAGGTTGAAGACCTACAACTACGTTTACTCCACTATCCTGCAAATTTTGTGCATGAGCGTGACCCTGACTTCCATAACCTATAATAGCTACCGTCTTACCTCTCAATAATCCCAAATCACAATCACTGTCATAATACATTTTAGCCATTTAAAAAATCACTCCTTATCATTATTTTTAGCTTTTATATATTTATTACCTCTTTCGATGGCAATGGTGCCTGTTCTAACAATTTCCTTTATTCCATATTGCTTGAGCATATCTTCAAGGGCTGCAACCTTATCTGTTCCTCCAGATATTTCTATCGTCAATGTGTTTTTTGAAACGTCGACGATATTTGCTCTAAATATCCCAACAACCTGAATAATCTCTGATCTTGTAGCAGTATCTGCATTCACTTTAATAAGAGCAAGTTCTCTACTTACAGAATCAAAACTTTCAAGCTGCTTTATCTTTATAACATCAATAAGCTTGTTGAGCTGCTTGCTCACCTGTTCAACAACGTATTCGTCTCCATCTACAACAATGGTTATCCTTGATACTTCAGGGTCTTCAGTCACTCCTACCGCTAAACTATCAATATTAAATCCTCTTCTGCTAAACAATCCTGCCACCCTTGATAAAACTCCAGGTTGGTTTTCAACCAATACCGATAAAGTGTGCTTTCCCATGTCTATACCTCCCTTAACATCATTTCCATAAAATTTGGATTAATGATCTCTATGACTTAAATATTGTATATATTGTTTACTAAAATAACTAAAGTGTTGACTCTTCAGGATCAACTATGCATTCAAGCAAGTAAGGTTTATCGTCTTCTAACATCTTCTTAAGTGCCTTTTTAATATCCTTGTTGTTAGTAATTGTTTGCCCCTCAAAGCCATATGCTTTGAATATTCCTACAAAGTCAGGGTTTTCATCAAGGAAAACTTGAGTATATCGGCTACAATGCCTGACCTTTTGAAGTTCCCGTACCATTCCAAGCCTATAGTTGTTAAAAATCAATACCTTAACGCCAATTTTATTTTGTTTCATAGTTCCTAGTTCCTGCATTGACATTTGGAAACTTCCGTCACCACTAATACATATAACCTTAGAATCCGGGCAAGCAGTTTTTGCACCTATTGCTGCCGGAAGTCCGTATCCCATAGTTCCCATTCCGCCTGATGTTATAAAACTTCCAGGTCTTCTAGCAACAAAATTATTTGCAGCCCATATTTGATTCTGCCCAACCTCCGTTGTAACAATAGTATCTTTATCAACCATTTCAGCTAATATAGACAATAGATATTTAGGATTAACATAATCCGAAGTACCCTTGGGATTTATCTTTACTGAATGCTCTTTTTTCTTTCTTTTTAGTTCTTCAACCCACTCATTCGCTTCTGACTTATTCACAAACGTATTGAGTTCTTTTAATATTTGCTTCAAATCTCCTACCACAGGTATAGAAACTTCTATGTTTTTGCCTATTTCAGCAGGGTCAATGTCAATATGAACGATTTTTGCCTTTTTTGCAACTTGATTTGGCTTACTCATAGCTCTATCGCCAACTCTAGCTCCTAAGATAATAACCAGGTCTGCATTATTTATTGCATAGTTGGCGGCATATACTCCATGGGATCCGAGCATTCCTAGATTCAATTCATGATCCGATGGCAAAACACCTATGCCCATTAGTGTAGGCGTAACCGGTATATTGCACTTCTCTACCAATTCTAGAAACTCCTCTGTCGCATCCGATCGCAACATTCCTCCACCTGCACAAATTACAGGTCTTTTAGCTTTCATTATAGCATCGGCAACCCTCTTAATCTGAAGAGAATGCCCTTTCAAGTTGGGTTTGTATCCTCTAATATCAACATTATCTTTATACTCAAACTTTATTTCACAATTCTGAATGTCTACAGGTATATCTATTAGCACCGGTCCCGGTCTTCCAGTAGAGGCTATATAGAAAGCTTCTTTTACTATCCGTGGCAAATCCTTTGCACTTTTAACAAGATAACTATGCTTTACAAATGGTGCTGTAGCACCTGTTATATCAGCTTCTTGGAACACATCACGACCAATCAGATCAGATGATACCTGCCCTGTAATTACCACCATAGGAATGGAATCCATATAGGCCGTCGCAATCCCAGTAATAGTATTTGTAGCACCAGGACCTGAAGTTACAACACAAACCCCAACTCTTCCTGATGCACGGGCATATCCGTTTGCAGCATGAGCAGCACCCTGTTCATGTCTTGTCAGTATATGACGTATTTGAGAATCTATTAAAGCATCATAAAACGGACAAATAGTAGCTCCAGGATAACCAAATATAGTATCTACGTTTTCATGTTCCAAAGCTTTCACAATAGCTTGTGCTCCAGTAATCTTCATATCAATACACCCCTTTGCTATATTCTTTCCCAAATAGTCATGCTCAAAAAATATAAAAACCCTTCGACTCTGCAAATTAACTTTGCAGGGACGAAGGGTACAAATCCTACGTGGTACCACCCTGATTCGACATATAAACTATATATCCTCATGTACATATAGATAATATGTACAGATTATAACGTAATCAACGTCATTGCTTACTCACGCTTCAGCAACAAAGCTCCGGAACGAGTTATACATGCAAATCCTACGCTGATTCTCACCACCCATCAGCTCTCTTGTGTAATCATATGCATCTTCATTTCCATCACAGCGTTTACTTATTAAAGTATAGTTATTGAATAGTTTATCAGCACAATTATCCATTGTCAAGAGTTTTTTATAATAAAATTTTATAAAGAATGTAAATATCATAATTACTATTGACAAAACTGATAGGATACCAAAGACCCTAACAAATTCGGGTGTAAAACTATCACTATTAATAAGAAGACTATACATGATAGCAAAAACCACTGTTAGTATACCATTTGTATACGCGAGCTGTGCTTTAGATTTTAATAATTTTCCTTTTTTCCAAAACATAATGGACAAATTAAAGCCTGTAGCAATAAGAAAAAACAAGACATACAAAACGCCTTCCACTTATCACCATCCCCCTTACTAAAAAACACTAATATTGAACTTTATTTTCTTTAGCTTTCCATTCTCTAAATGCTTCAAGGCAAGTGTCACGATCCTTTTGTTCAAGATGAACTTTTTGATGATCTGCTGTACCTTTTATAACATCATATATGTATTTATCATCGAATCCTATTTCAGCAGCATCATCCCGAGTGCAACCAAAATAGACCTTTTCAATTTTAGCCCAATGAATGGCCGAAAGACACATAGGGCATGGCTCGCATGAAGTGTATAATTCACAGTCTGAAAGATCAAACCTGCCAAGCTCTTTTGCTGCATGTCTTATCGCAATCATTTCTGCATGATCGGTAGGATCATTATTCTTAATGACTTCATTATGTGCTTGTGCAATAATGTTATTATCCTTAACTATTACTGCCCCAAAAGGACCCCCATGTCCTTTTTTTACACCTTCCATTGCTTCTTTTGAAGCAACTCTCATAAATTGATCGTTTTCTTTCATATCTATAACCTCTGTTGTTTTAGTAAAGAATTTTTTGGAAACCCTCTTATTTAGATTATCATAAATACAAATAAAAATATAGAGTCCTTTTCCAAAAAAGCCTCGTAGCGTGATATTGTACGCACGAGGCTAAACAAATTGCTAATTATCTTGTGATAAGGCCATCCTTTTCTTTCTTAGCTAGTTGAATTGAAACATTTTTAGTTGTGTGACTTTCGCAAGTTATATTTATTGTATCACCGGGTTTTTTAGAATAAATATATGTTCTAAGCTGCATCATTGTATTTATTGGCTTTTCGTCCACATGTGTTATTATACAACCTACACGCAAACCGCTTTTATAAGCAGGTCCATTCTCGTCGATATTAGCAACATAAACACCATTGTCAGCGATTTTAGTGTTATCAATATAGGGTACTACTTCCTTATCATAGGCAAACACCCCTAGGTAGGCTTCTACAAATTCACCATTATCAATAAATTGATTTATAATTGGTATGGCTATATTTATAGGCACCGCAAACCCAATACCTTCTGCACTTGTGACCTTTACCGTATTTATACCTACAACTTGACCCTTTGAATTAAGTAGCGGTCCTCCACTATTTCCCGGGTTTATGCTGGCATCAGTCTGAATTAGATCCTCCATGTAATTTGAACCACCCTCAGTTTCAATTTTAATCGTCCTATTAAGTGCACTTATTATACCAGAAGTCACTGTTCTTTGAAACTGTAGTCCTAATGGATTACCAATAGCTATTGCCGGTTCACCTACCACAAGTTTGTTTGCATCTCCTAAGGGTATGCTATGAAGTCCAGTTGTATTTATTTTAACCACAGCAAGATCCAAAATTGAATCTGACCAAACAGTTGTGCCATCAACATTCCTTCCATCATCCAATGAAACTATAATTCTCTTGTTTTTGCCTCCTGCAACATGATGATTGGTGAGAATATAACCATCATCACTTACAATTACTCCTGAACCCACACCCCAATTTTCCGTACTCCTATCAAAAATTGAACTTTTATCAACTCTTAGAACTGATATGCCTACAACTCCTGACACTGTTGACTTAGCAACGTTTTGTATTGTTTCACCTTGAGCAATATTGCTTTGAGGAATATTTCCTTGTGTAATATCATCTGGTAGCTGAGTTTGATTTAACGAAATCTGTTGAGGTATTACTTTATCTTCCACTGCCCCACTTTGTGGCTTTTGCTCAATATCTCTCACAATATAATTCGAAGCAAATATGAACAATAATACACCAATACCTAAAGAGGTTGCAATCATAGCTAAAATTTTTTTCAAAACTTTGCCTTTTACTCTACGTCTATTCTCAAACATATTATCATCCTTTTAAGTTTATTATTTATTATTTCATAAATCGCTTAAAAGGATTCATATCATAGCTAAAATTGCAAACAAAATAATATGGTCATTACGAAAATAACTTCATACCCCCTGTTCATTTTCTACTGCTTTTATAACTTTTTTAACACTTTTTTCGAACTTAGTCCTCGGAAGCATTACCTGATGCTCACAACCTAAGCATTTTATCTTAAAATCCGCACCAACCCTCGTTACTTTCCACTCCTTGCTACCACAAGGGTGCTGCTTTTTCATTTCAACTATATCTCCAACTGCAAACTTATGTTCCAATTAAAGCACTTCCTCCCATTACTGAAATTGTATGAAAACATAAAGGAAACAACACCTTTTATAATAGTATAAAAGTGTATATTAATTAATTCAAGCAATAGTCATCTATTCCTGCAGTTTTTCTTTCTATTTAACGAAGTAACAAAACCACTCCTAAAACAATTTTGCAATTGCCTTGTATTTATTAACCAACTAGTTCTTACCCTAATACAATATAGTATCTATATAAAAAGAAGGTGATGGTATGAACACCCTTAATCTCGGTTCAAGAGGTCCTGATGTAAAACTCATTCAAAGTCTTCTATCAAAAATCGGTTATTCACCAGGTCCGATAGATGGAGTTTATGGAGCTCAAACCCGACAAGCAGTGCTTAGATTTCAAAGAGATAACGGATTATTAGCTGATGGCATTGTAGGACCAGCTACCTGGCAAGCCTTTGAAGTACTGCTGAACGGTTACAGTTTTTACTATGTCCAACGCGGGGACACCATATATAACATCGCTCGTAAGTTTTACACAACACCCGATGCAATTATTACTGCTAATCCACAAATAAATCCGGATTTAATATACATTGGGCAAAGGCTAACCGTACCCTATGGCATTGATGTAGTATTTACCGATATTGACTATACTTATGAAATCATGGAAAGAAATATCTATGGACTAAAGGCAAGATATCCATTTCTGGAAATAGGAACAATCGGCAGAAGCGTTCTTGGAAAAAACCTATATTATCTACGACTAGGAAACGGAACAAGGGAAGTATCTTATAATGGAGCACATCACTCCCTTGAATGGATAACAACGCCCCTTCTAATGAAATTTACAGAGAATTTTCTTAAAGCTTACTCTAGGGGAACTCTAATGCGAGGTTATAATGTTCGGGATATCTGGAACCAGAGCAGTGTATATATAGTTCCAATGGTAAACCCTGACGGTGTTGATCTGGTTCTGAATGGTTTGAATCGTTCAAACCCGTATTATAATAGTCTTCTTCAATGGAATCAAACAGGAAAACCCTTTTCAGAAGTTTGGAATGCAAATATAAGAGGTGTGGACTTAAACCGCAATTATCCGGCTAGTTGGGAAGAAGCCAAGGCTCAGGAAGCTGCCTTAGGTGTATATGGACCCGGTCCTACAAGATATGGTGGACCTGCCCCACTATCAGAGCCAGAATCCTCTGCGATGACAAATTTTACGAGACAGCATAATTTTAGATTGGTACTAGCCTATCATTCCCAAGGGAGAGTAATATATTGGAACTATCTAAATCTCGCTCCACCAGAATCTTTAAGAATTGCAAATCTATTCTCTAGAGCAAGCGGTTATGCTGTTGCCGATGTTCCCTATGAGGCTGCTTATGCAGGTTATAAAGATTGGTTTATAAAGGAATACAGACGTCCTGGATTTACAATCGAAGTCGGGTTGGGCAGAAATCCCTTGCCTATATCTCAATTCAATACAATATACAATAATAATGAAGAAATATTGCTACTTTCTCCTTTAGTGTGAGTAAAGGATCTAACTTAGAAAGAAAAAACTGTCTTACAAGGGGGACATTGTATTTATTCCTGAAACATTCTTGACTTATAAGACAAATATATTTAATGTTCTCCTTTTCTATTCCTTCAACAAAGCAGCATCTTTAAACAGCCTGATAAGATTGATGCTGTTGCTTTTATTACTTCTTTTAACCTTTTCTATTGTCCTATTAATATAATCACAAAGTTTTTTTTCAAAAATCTCTTGAGTAGTCTCTTTATTTTCAATCATGGCAAGTCCCTTTTCCCAGCTTGCAGTAAGGGACGGACTTAAAAGCTCTTTAGCCGTTCTTCTTACCAATTCAACTATTGCTTCCCCCTTTAGTGTTGGAGTCACAACCTGTGTTTTAGAATTTATATTTATATATCCAATATCTTTGAGTTTCTTAATGATCCCTGCCCTTGTCGCAGAAGTACCAATACCGCTTGTTTTTATCTGTTCTCGCAGTTCTTCATCTTCAATAAACTTTCCTGCCTTTTCCATAGTTATTACTAGAGAACCATCAGTATATCTTGATGGTGGCTTTGTTTCTTTTTCATCAAGCCCAAACTCCTTTGTCTCGCACTTTTCATTCTTTGAAAGCAAATGAATTGGCACTTCCGTCAAATCCTCTTCATCTTTTGACTTGCTTACTTCGTATACTTCTTTCCAACCAGCTTCCTTTAATGTCCTAGAACTTGTAATAAATATCTCCTCGGCAACTTCCGTCTCGACCCTAACTGTGTTATACACTGCAGGAGGATAGAATATTGCCAAAAATCTTTTGACAACGAGGTTATAAATTTTTTTCTCATTCTCGCTCAATTTGTTCAAGTCAGCAGTAACATAAGTCGGAATCAGTGCGTAGTGATCTGTCACTTTCTTATCGTCAACATACCTTTTTGTAGACTTTGTTACCTTTAGTTCACCAAAATCCTTTATCCTTGATACAATATCCTTGTATGCGGGATTCAAAAAAAGCCCATTTAAAACTTTCGGGAATTCACCTACCACATCAGTTGACAATACCCTGCAGTCAGTTCTTGGGTAAGTTATCAATTTCTTTTCATACAAACTTTGTGCAGTCTCTAAGGTTTTATCCACAGGAAGCTTGAATTTCTTGTTTGCTTCTGATTGAAGCTCTGCAAGATTAAACAACAAAGGCGGTTGTTCTTTTTTACTTTTTATTTCAACCTTTTTTACCTTAGCTTCCTTTCCTTTGAGCTTTTCAATTACCGCTTCTGCCTCTTGCTTCTCTATATACCTATCTCCATCTTGAGCTTCTTTATCTACTTTAATACTTTTACCTCTTTCTGGTGCCCATTTGCCTTTATATTCAATTTTATTATCTAAAGACAAAAAATCTGCAGTGATTCCATAATGAGTTTTAGCAACAAAATTTCTTATTTCTAGTTCCCTCTCGGTTACAAGACCTAATACACAGGTCATTACTCTACCTATAGCAATAACAGACGATTTACTTTCCTTCAATAAGGCTGACAAATTCCTTCCATAAAGGCATGTATATATTCTGCTAAAATTCATACCAAACAACCAATCCTCTTTTGCTCTACTATAAGCAGCTTGTGAGAGGTAATCATAATGTGTAATATCCTTTGCACTCCTAATACCTTCTTTTATGGCATCTTCTGTCTGTGACGAAACCCATACTCTTTTGACTGGTTTGGTGCTTCCACTGTGTTCATACACAAGCCTGAAAATATATTCTCCTTCTCGTCCACTGTCCGTACATGAGTATACATAATCAATATCTTCCCTGAGCATAAGAGTTTTAATTGTCTCAAATTGCTTTTTAGTTCCATCATTATCAATCACTATATACTTATACTCCTCGGGAATTATCGGCAAATGATCAACTCTCCATTGTTTATAAGCTTCATTATATGCATCAGGAAATGCCAATGTTATAAGATGCCCAAAACACCAGGTAATAATGGAATCCTTTGATTCCGCATACCCCCTAGCTCTATCACTCTTTGAAACATTTACACCTAGTACTGTAGCAAAACTTACTGCTACGGATGGTTTTTCTGTTATATATAAATTTTTACCCAATATATCTACCTCTTAGTTCATCTTTGTTATCCCTTCTCTAATTATTGTATCCTATTCCCATTAATTCTTCAATGAACTGAGAAAAGAACCCTGTCTTCCATATTCCGTATCTTCAATTAGGTTTCCATGGTCATCAAGAAATACCGAATATGGATTTATTGCTTCTGTTTAGAGTGTTGTTGTAGCTGTACAAACTTTTGGATTTTTTTAATTTTTCGAAGTATATAGGTTAATGCTGCCAGTGCTTGATGGCATCCTCTCTTTTCCCTGAATCCATAAGAAAACTCCATGAATAGTGGTCCCTATATAACCGAAAGTATCTTCGCCATTGCTAGTTACACCAGTTTATCCTCATAGGATGGTATACCTAATGGTCTGAGTTTGTCGCTCCCTGCCTTTGGTATGTACACTCTTTTTATTGGTTGTAGTTTGTAGCTGAAACTTTTGAGCCTGTTCCATAGATTAATAATGTTTTCTTCATATTCCTGTTTTGTAACTTTATCTATACCGAATGCCTTGTTTCCATCTATTTCTTCGTGACACTCTTTGAGCATTTCAGGATTTATCAGACTCTAATGCTGTTTTTCCTTTCTTTTTAGCCCATCTTTGTGTAAGAAACATAAACTATTTATACCTTATAATTATTGAACTGAATCCACCTTTAGGATCAAACAAGGACTCAATTACTCCCCATGAATATTTATAAGCTCCTTTGCCGAATAATGCTTTAAGCCACTCGTCTTGCTTTTTTTCTTGTTCAATTCATTACTTACTGACCAATCCTCAGAATTATCTTCTGCATCCAGGTCTTATGCACTTGATGTAATTTGCTACCAAAAATTTTTTTAAGAAAATGTCGAAAAACACTTGACATTTT
>JAAYPF010000180.1 GCA_012519925.1 Clostridiaceae bacterium | reverse complement strand
GGATTTCTTTGAAAAATTGATGAGTTTGATCAGCTTTTGAGCTGTCATCGTAGTGTTCGAGTTTTGTTTCTACCTTATCGTAGGTGGTTTTAATGTCTAGCATGTCCATGCCGAATATTTTGTCATTGCCGTTGTGGAGGTCAAGACTTTGATAATTCTTGCCGTCGCTGGAGTATAACATGTTTGAGGTGTAGTGGAAGGAATTTATTAACTTTTCTACCAATTCGGTATGTTCACTGGTGGAAGCAGAAGTATCTTTATACTGGACGGTTTTAACGGTGCAGGTGTATTCGCCTAAAGGATTAAAGTAATAGCCTGATTTTATCGGCCAATCATATTTTTGTAAGCTCCTGTCCGATGCAAATACGGCATTAGGATAGTATTGTTTGCCATAGTTCATTTCGCGGGCATTTTTTCGGTCATAATTATATAGACTGGTCATAGAATTTTTGACAGCCCAAACAACATTGGCGGTGTTCTGTTGAGTGAAAGTCCGTTGGTACTGTCCGTCAACTTTTGTCCAATTGTAGGGAGTATTTGATGTGTCAAGGTGGCACATAAAGCGTATTACATCAAATTTGTAAGGGTCACTAATCCAGAATAGGTCCCTCTTCCAACCGCTGTTTTCAACTGTGTTTTTAAAGCTTCTTGCCGGAATGGAGGGCATTATTTCTCGTCCATTGTATATAAATGCCCGGATTTCTCTTGTATCGCTTCCGGAATTAAATGATGCAGAAGTAGAAGCTGTATCGGAATATGTTTTAACTATAGGCTTCCCAAACTCGTCTATTGTTGTTCGTTTGTAATAATACCTATAGCTTCTGTCTACAGAACCTCTGAAGGTCAATTTTGCGGTTTTTAGCAGAGGTTCATAGGGATTGTCCAAGTTAATGTATTTGTTTTCGAAGGGATTGTCTTTAAAATCGCTTCTTTTAAGTGTGGCACTTATGATGGGTTTTATTATTATTTCCTCACTATTTTCATTTACATTTGTAGGAGATGTGGAAAAATTATTGTAAACCGATGCTAAACGATTATCAATATTTAGTCCTCCGGTTGCAGGTCCTATCCATTCACCGCTGGGTAAATTCAGCTTTGCTTTTATTTCTGTCCCATCTATGAGAGGAAAGGAAAGGTCTCTTGACAATACATTATAGTCTAAATCAAATTTACCCACGAAGGGGATTGAAGTTACAAGTTTTATAGCTTCGCCTGAATCAATGCTATTATTTTCAAGATAGGTTTCAACAGGAGATGTGCCTTCAGGGTTTACACTGAATTTGATTTTTACATCACTGTCCGGCATTAAGAAATCTGCATATAGGATAGCCTGTTGTGTTTCCAGAGGTATGTCAATATTTCCTTCAGGCAGGTCTGAGGTTCCGCTGTATTTTATTTCTGCTAACTCTGTACCGTCTGCCTTTGTGATCTCCCATTTGAAGGGTACATCATTAATAGCTGTCTCAAAATTTGATTTGACTTTTGCACAGACTTGTACAGGCTCGCCAATTGCAGCATTTGATGGCAAGGTTTCAAAGTGGACAGACAGGTCTGTTGGGTATTCGTCTGAGTAGAAGGTGAATTTGAGGGGGTAAAGGAATCTTATTCCTACAGCGCCACCATCCTTGAGTGTTCCATAGCCCACGGAACAATCTTCTGAATGTCTTAATACATCGCCAGTTTTGAAGGTAAACCCATCGTGTAAATGCCCGTTTGCGTTTTTGATTTGTGCAGGGGCGATGAGCAACGACTCTGCCGGTGCCCACGCAAAGGGGTCATCTTTGTCAAAGTAGCTGTCTGTTGCACCTAAATCATTTTTAGCAGTTCTTTTCCATATTGCATATGAGTTGTGTCCGTAGTCAGGGTCTACTATTGGGATATTGACGTTTAGGGTATCGCCGATGATATCCTGAAATCTAATAAACCTATCTTTATAAAAATGAAATTTTGGTTTTGCTTTGAAATATATTTTGTTGTTTTTCAGCTCAATGGTTGGTCTGTCGATAAATAAATCTGTTAGATATATACTTTCAGAGTTTTTTTGCTTTTTTAAAGTTGTCGAACAAACAACTTTTATATCTTTTTTTCCTTTTAATATAGTAAATAAGCTTGGGTTTATAGGAATTTCAAAAATAATTTCTTCATTAAGTTTTTTAGCTAATCCGTCTTCATCGGATAAATTAAACTGCAAATCTTCATCTTTTATTATTAGATTTTTATACATCCAATAGCCTCCACTGAAGTGCCATAACTCTATATTATTTTGAATGATGTCTGTTTCGGCTAATATAGGAGATAATGGAATAGAATCAATGTTTTCAAATAAAACTTCATATGTTTGAATTTCAGAATTATCTGGGGTATTACTATTAACAGTAACACTTGAATAAATTAAATTTAACAGTATTCCTATAATAAAAATGGCTTTTTTATAATTCATTAAAACTTCACCACCTTATATAATCTACCACTGAAACATTTTTTTGTAATCAAATGTTTCGGTGTAATCTTCAGAAGGGTAAATACCTGAGGTTGGTATGAATTTGGCTTTCTTTTCTTTTATTGAAGAATCCCTGTAACAAACTATATTCAATAAACCTGTATTATCCATTTCTTTATGGTTTATTGAAATGCTAATGTTGTATAAATTCACATTATTTAAATTTGTAACGTGTGTTGCTTCTTTTTTGAAAGATCCTTCTGTAGGTATTTGACAACCAGGTATACGAGTAATTGAGTTGTACCCTATTGAACTGCCATCCTTATTAAATATAATTATACCCAAGCTCCACTCATAACCTTCCGGAATCTCAGGATAATCACACTTGATGTAATACTTACCATTTTCCTTAATAAACGATAATTGACTAGCTAGCTTGAGAACAAACTCCTTCGACTTTTCAACTGTTATCCTTCCATACTCATCAACATCGGTAACATTGTTGAACGCAATTCCATCATAATAGTTAACAGTTC
>JAAYPF010000179.1 GCA_012519925.1 Clostridiaceae bacterium | reverse complement strand
ATCATCTTTAAGCCCATTAATATCATCTTTAAGCCCATTAATATCGGACTTTGTTTCTTTTCTAAATTCCGTAAATTCAGAATACATCTTGATCATTAACTCAAACATTTTATCTTCCATATAAAACACGTCCTTTTAAAAATTCATGTTCCCATTATATCATTTTTCCATTTATTTAGAAACATTATCCTTAGATCTTTTTCTATTTAAGTTATGACAAAGAACTAAAATTCGCAGGCACAATCTGCCGATAATCTTTATAGGAACCCCGATAATTGAATAAATAAAGCCCTGAACTGCCTTATTATTTGCCCATAATATTCCTCTATCATAATACTGCTCACTCAAGAATTCTGTCAGATCATTAATTGACTAAATTAGTAATTTAGCAAAATATCCTCACTAGATTACTACAACTTATCAGTTCATGCAATAATAAGTTTTAATGCCTATAAACGAAAATTACTATACAAAAAATATAATTATTGATATAATTTTTATTAATGAAATAATAACTTCCACTGAATTTCACTTGTGGTTTGTCAAAAAGGTTCCTTTCTCTGTGCTGCAAAAGGGGTTTTCTGTGGGAATCACTTTAAATAAGAAACACCAAAAGAACATTATTCTTAAGTGCTCAAACTCATTTTAAAAAACTAATTTTATGTAATCTGATTAATAATCAATATTTGATTAATAACTCGTTGATAACATTAGGTTTTACAAACATCTGATGGTTGTAAAATCTACACGTTATCATTAAAATAAATTTATGGCTAAATACCAACGGGAAATACGCACTGTATAAGTCATGGTATTCAAGAAAGAATTCTGTAAATTTTATGAAGGATCAAAAAATAGTAGCAAAGGAGATTACTTATGGAGTTTATTACATTTGAAAACGTAGAAAGAGAATACCATATTGGTGATGCTACTATTAAGGCAGTTAATGGTATTAGCTTTCAACTAAAACGAGGCAGCTTCAACGTAGTACTTGGACAGAGTGGTGCTGGAAAAACTACTGTGCTCAATCTTTTAGGCGGTATGGATTTGCCAACCGCTGGTCGAATCTCTGTCAATGGATACGAAATATCTAGCATGTCAGAACGACAACTTACCAATTATCGTCGAGCACAAGTCGGTTTTGTATTCCAGTTTTACAATCTAGTACCTAACCTAACGGCTTTAGAAAATGTACAACTTGCTGAGGAAATTTGTGCTGATCCTCTTGATGCAAGAGAAATACTTGAGCGGGTAGGCTTGGAAAAGAGAATGCACAATTTTCCCAGTCAGTTGTCAGGTGGTGAACAGCAGCGTGTTTCAATAGCAAGGGCACTTGCAAAGAATCCACAGATTGTGTTGTGCGATGAGCCAACAGGTGCATTAGATTCAGAAACCGGGAGAAAGGTACTGCGTCTCATAAGAGATATAGGGCGAGATTTAGGAAAAACAATAATTATAGTAACACATAATGCACCAATTGCTGAAATGGCTCAAACCGTATTGCATATGAGAGATGGTAAAATCGCTGAGATGAAGTTTAACGAGCACCCCAAAGATGTGGAGGAAATCCTATGGTAAGGGGGGCACTATTTAAAAAATTACTCAGAGATATGAATAAATCAAAAGCACAGTTTATTTCCATATTTATTATGGCAACTTTGGCAACATCTATCATGACAGGTCTTGATAGCATTTGGTTTACTGTTGAAAACAATGCCAATGCCATGTATCAGTCAACAAATATGTCCGATCTTTGGGTAACGGTCATGAATCCTTCAGAGCAGAATTTTTGGGGAATTAAACAAATTGATGGCGTTACCCATGTTGAGAAGCGTTTTTCAATGGATGTAGATACCAACTTACCTAAAAAGGCTACATTGCATCTCTATGCCTTAGATGAAGGTAGTATCTTAGACCAGCCTGTGCTTCAGGAGGGGCGGTTTAGTAAAAGTAGTAAAGGAGTAGTACTAGATAGCTCCTTCGCAAAAGCACATAACTTGAAGGTTGGAGACTCTATTTCCATTAAGCTGAACGATGTATGGATTCGCTTGCCAATAGAGGGACTGGCACTTAGCAGCGAGCAGGTCTATTCTGTGAAGAATACGGCATCTGTCTTTCCCGATCCATCAACCTATGGGTTTTTAATGACCCATACCAGTGTGCTGGAAAAAGCTTACGGTCAGAAAATTTACAATCAGATCAGTGTGAAAACTGAGCCCGGAGCTAACCTTGTATCTATTGTACAAAAGGTAGATAAAGTCATTGGTAATAAACTTATTGGTATTACATTGCAGGAGAATAGTGTCAGTGTAAATAGTGTAAATGGTCGAATACAGCAGTTTAAAGCACTTGCATTGGTATTTCCCTTACTATTTTTCCTTGTAACAGCACTGATTACACAAAGTACAATGGTACGTCTGATTGAAAGTCAGCGTACACAAATTGGAATATTAAAAGCCTTGGGCTACAGTAAGCTGAGTATTCTATGGCATTATACTTCCTACGGAATTATGATTGGAGTACTTGGGTCATTAGCTGGTCTTATGGTTGGAGTAAATGTGTTTGGTAAAACTTTAGTTCCTCGACTAAAGCTGATGCTTAGCAGCTTTAGTTTTCATATTAATTTTCGGAATTTTCTAATTGCATCACTTCTGATTCTTATTTGTACAGGAGGGATTTCCTTTCATGCCTGTTGGAAACTTCAGGGTGATACCCCTGCAGTTCTTCTTCGTGAAAAAAATCCTCAAAAGGGAAACCGAATATTTATGGAACTTATTCCTTCCTTTTGGGGTAAAATAAAGTTCAGCAGCAAGCTTATTGCTCGTAATACTATGAAAAACAAAGTACGTCTTATCATGAGTATCATTGGTGTTACAGGCTGTGTCGGCGTTATTCTTGCTGCCTTAACCGTTAGAACTACCTTAGTAGGAATTTCAGATCAGCTGTATGGAGATACATTTACTTACGAACAGAAGGTACTGGTCGATTCTACAAAGACGAACTCCTACTATCTTAGAAGCTTAGGACTTAATGGTATTACACAACAAATACAAGAATCTGCTATTGAAATTATTCTGCCTAGTGGTGAGCATAAAATGGAACCCATCACAGTTACCACCAAAGATAGCCCCATGATTCATATGAAAGACCCTGAGGGTGAGCCTGTTGCTATGCCTGATAATGGAATTCTTATGACTAGAAAGCTAGGCAAAATCCTCGGTGTGGAGCAAGGCGATATAATCCAAATCAAGCGTTCAGGGAAGGGATATACTCCTGTACAGATCGTTGGGGTTATCTTTATGACCTCCAACCAGGGTATTTACATGAGTGATACTTTCTGGGAATCCCTTGGCGAAACATTTTCACCTACAGGTCTGCTTATTAAATGGAATGGCACTCCCAATCAAAGATTTTTGGCAAGGGATTTCGTAGTAGATTCAGCAACACGGGAAAGCCTGCAAACTGGATTGGATTCCAATATGGAAGTAATAAATTTTGCGGTGGTGGCATTAATCCTTATGGGTGCGTCCTTAGCGTTTGTGGTATTATACAATACAAGTATTCTTAATTTTGTAGAGCGTATAAGAGACTTGGCTACCTTGCGGGTTTTAGGTTTCCATTATGAAGAAATTCATAAATTGGTTCTTGTTGAAAATTACTTTTCTGTAGTTCTAGGAATAGTTCTCGGCACTCCTGTAGGTCGCTTTATGTCTTGGGTTATTACCAGCACCTTAGACGATAACATGGATCTTACAGGGAATCTTGTATTGCCCGATGTGCTGATTACTGTAATAACTACTTTATGCTTTGCTTGGTTAATTAACCGTGTTGTAGCTAAAAAGATGCAAGAAATTGATATGCTGGAAGCACTAAAAAGTGTTGAATAATAATAGATGGAGGAGTTCTTTATGAAAGATTGGATTATATCTCATAAAAAAACAGTGATAATAGGAATAGTGTTGCTTATCTTGGCTACTATAACTCTTGGTATTTCATTTCGACCAAAAAACACGAATGCCGTTACAGATACAGGATATTCTTTGCCAGAAGAGCAAAGTACAGGCATTGTGGCATGGGGCGAAGTGAAATATACTCATATGAAAGATATAAACATAGACTTTCCTTGCATAGTGATGGGCGTAGAGGTACAAGAGGGCGACCAAATTACGCTAGGTCAGCCACTAGTAACCCTTGACCTTTCTGAATATAATGGAATTGTCAAAAAACTAGAGCATCAGCTATCCGCAAATCAGTCGGCACTACTGGTAGCAGAGACGGATATTTCAGCTTTACAGGCAGATATTGAACAGGCACAAAGGGAGCTCGACCGCAAAACGAATGAGTACCATAGCGATACCAATGCAGATATAGTTTTACTTAAGAATTCCTTAAATCTTGCTTACGATGAACTGACCTCTGCAAAAAAGGATGTGGAAAACTATCAAAGCCTATACGATGCTGGTGCAGTTTCAAAGACAACACTAGATGCTTACAAAACTTTATTGGATCAGCGTCAAAAAGCCGTGGATGATATTGAAACGAATATTCAGAAAACTAAAATCGCTCTACAGGAGGAATTGAATAAACTCAAGGTTGCACTAAAGTCCAAGCAAGAGCAACTTTCCCAGCTAAAACGAGGCAACACAGCAAATGTAACACAGCAGCAAGATAGTATTTCTTCACTACAGGTTGATTTAGACTCCATGATAAGGAAGACACAAAAAGAATATCTGAAAGATAATAAGATAATTTCGGACATAGAAAAAGGTATTGTACAAAATATTGCAGTGAACGAAGGAAGTCACCTAGCTGTGCAGGGTTCACCCACTAGGGTTCTACAGATTATAAATGTGGATTCAATTATAATTAGTGCAGAAGTGGATGAAGAGTTTATCAAAAATGTGAAGGTAGGACAAACTGTAGAAATTGTTCCAACCTCCTTACCAGCTACTACCCTTACTGGCACAGTCACTCAGATTCCTAACACTGCAATAGAAAAGAATGGTAGACGTATTGTTCATGTGCTTATTAAGCCTGAGGACCCAGATTATCAACTGAAACCAGGTTATACCGCAGATGTCTATTTTAGCAATTAATTTCTTTATTCAGTTCAATACTTAAAATAAAAATGTACCGTAGCTTTCACCTGCTTTTATAACTAAATTTGCAGACTTAGAAAAATAATGGAATCTAGTTGGGTCACCATCCGCCATATTTATAAGTTCACCTAGTGCAGAAAAAGTCACATCAATTGACGAGTCACACATAACTGTCATTGCATCTGGCAGTACTACCTTCCCAGTAACTTTTATACCTTTTACTAGAGTAATATCATGGGATTTGGTCTCTGACGCTGACGTCTTCATAGGCTTCATTAAAGGATCTTCCATATAAGTCTTCTTAGCGTCTCCAACATAGTAACTTATAGCATAATATCCTTCAACGGGTGTCACTAATTCACACCTTAACTCATAGCCATAGTATGGATAATCAACTTTCAAGCTATAAGCTGCAACACTTTCTCCTTCACGAATTGTACATTCAACCGATTTTTTACATGTGGAATTTTCCGCTATTACATTAACTTTTAGTCCTCCTTCTGGTGCCACCCTACCATCAGGCAACTTTATGTTACCAAAAATAGTTTGTGATGGTGATACACTTTCATCTTCGCCGTAGGCAATGCTGTAACATGAAAAAATACAAACCATAAGCAATAAGAACATGAAAAACTTTTGTTTCACAAAATCATCTCCCCTCAATTATTTAAGTTTCACAAAAAAAATTATTTTTTATGAAACTTTATTTTTCTAAGTAAGTTATGGCAAAGCTTATATAGAAAAAATCCGGAGTCAGTAGTTAAAATAATAGACAAATTATTATTATGAATTCTTGCGATTATGCCAAAGTATTGTATATCTTTTCACAACCATTATGTATTTATTTATAGCAAATATTTCATACTACAAATAGTACTTTTTATTATTCTTTTTGAAGTTCTTAAGATATTTAAATAGATCCTAATTTCCAAAAGAAAAAATAAATATGGACAGAACTAATCTTATACAACAGTTTGAAGAATATGCTATAATCAGACTTATATGATTAAGCAATTAGGAGGCAGATATGGACTGGACAACTGGTATTCAAAATGCCATTGACTATATAGAAGACAATCTTACAAGTGAACCCTCAAAGCTCTCAGTTGCAAATATTGCATCTTATGCGTATTCATCAGAGTATCACTTCCAACGAGTATTCAGTATCCTTACAAACCTGACGGTGGCGGAATACATTCGTAACAGACGTTTGTCCCTTGCTGGTGAAGAACTGATTTTGACTAATAAAAAAATTATTGATATTGCAATGAAATACGGATATGAAACACCAGAAAGTTTTACAAAAGCCTTCACAAGATTTCATGGCTTTACCCCTATGAGTATCCGACAGAATAATGGAAATCTAAAGTCCTTTAACAGGCTGACGATCAAACTGAAGCTAGAAGGGGGAACGCTACTAGATTACCAGATATCAGATCGTCCTAATATACAAATTGTTGCAAAATCCAGGAAATTTAGCACTGCATCACTGGAAGAAAACAATCGTGAAATCCCCAAATTTTGTATAGAATGCTATAAAGATAGTGTTTTCGATACTATTTTGAAGATGTCAAGTTCTGCGAAAAATTTTCCCTATGCTGTTCTTGGTTTGCGTGACAGTGGTGATTGTAATTCCAACGGAAGCGAGCTTCGCTATTCTATTGGCTGTGAATATTCTGGTGGAATTATACCGAAGGGTTACTCTTTAATTGAATTGCCTGCTCAAAAATGGGCTGTATTTAAGTGTAAAGGAGAAATGCCAAAGGCAATGCAAGAGCTATGGTATCAGGTATATACGGAATTTATGCCGTTTACAACATACCACTTAATAGATAATATTACACTTGAGGTTTGCCCGAAAGGCACTGAAAATACACTATGGATTCCCATTAGTGAAACATAAGTCTATTTCAAAAATAACCTATACAAAGTTTTAGGCAAAAAGTGCATGGATTTAATATTTTAAATTTCAATATCCTAGGGGAATCCTCTATCTAAAACCCAGTATATACTTTACAAAAATAAGATTTTTAATAATTCCTTTACCGGACAAAAGAAAGCAAAAAAAAACAGGATAGCTCCCCATAAAAAAGTTATACTAGACGCAATAATAATCTTTAGGGGGGCTACAATGAAAAAGGTTAAATTGATTATAGCTATTTGTCTTATCATAATTACGGTACTTCCGCTCGTCTCTTGTACAATTGGAAAGAATAACGAAAATGCACGTACATATTCAAATCTAATGACTGAAAAGGAACTCTCTGCTATTGTGATTGATGACAATGGTACAAACAAAAAAGCTGTTACTTTTTTTGATGAAGAGATTAATGACAGCTATATAATTGATATTACTGCTCCTGCTGACTATGATAAATCAAAGACGCTTCCTTTGATGATTGTACTTGGTAGCAAAATACGTGATATAGAATATCAAGCTTTACATGAATTTATGTCGTTACATGATTACAATATAATAGTTGCGACGCTACGAAATTCAGATGAAAATACGATAAATAAATCAGAGAGTAGAGATTTCATTGATAAACCGTCGGATTTTGGAGATTTTTTGACAGGCAATGTGCTCGGATGGATATGCGAAAACTATAATATAAACACAAATAAGGTTATTATTACTGGCTATGATAAAGGCGGATATTTTTTAGTACACGAATTGCTCACTAAGAATTCTTACAGTAATTATCTCATAGTAAACCCTGACCCACTGAGTAATAAATTAACAGAAAAAGCACAAGAACATTTACAGGCAGAAAAAAAGCCCTTATTGGCAAAGGTTTGTTTTATAAATTCAGGTGATAATTGTACAAATCAAGGTTATCCTATAGCTGATAAAATTATGGAGGAAATAGCTACGCTTGATTATAAGGATTTGCAGACTCAAAAATCAGTATTGGATGGACAGGGCTATAACACAATCTGGTGTGAAGCATTAATTCGAGGACTATGTAATCTGAATGGTTGGGAATTTGGCAATAAAGAGGCTGAAATAGTTGAGAAATCAAAGCAAATGACAGCTTTAGAAAAAGATAGCATAAAAATTTCTGAACTCTCTAGTGACCATATGTATTATACGGAGGTAGTGGAATTTGATCCAAATTCAGCTCAATATATTCAAGAGCTGACCATTTATGATGAGGAGATCGGAGATACCTTTAAAGTACACATTTCTCTCCCTCCTGATTATGATGCTACCAAAAGTTATCCATTAATGTTGATGACTGATGGTATATGGCGTTTGAGTGATCATCCTGAACTTCGCAAATTAATGATTAATGAAGAAATAGAAGATATTATCTTAGTTAGCGTTGGATATCCTAATGATTACGATGTCCATACCATCCGTGAGCGTGATCTTGTGACACAACCAGATTTGTATCTGCAATTTCTTGTTGAGAATTTAGTACCGTATCTTTGTGAACACTACAAAGTAAATACACAGAATATGACACTGACTGGGCATTCCTATGGAGGGTATTGGGGATTATACTCACTATTTCACAGTGATACAATTGGAGGAAATAAATTTTCAAATTATTATATAGGTAGTCCATCCTTACAGTGCTATACTGTAGGAAATAAGATTGGAGTTTTTGAGGAGCATTACTACAAAAGGTCTAAGAAGCTAAACTGCAATATATATATGACCATAGGCTCCCTTGAAAACAGGTTCAAAGATCCTGTTGCGAATTTCATGAACCAGCTTGAAAGCCGTAAGTACGAAGGTCTTGACCTCGAGTATGAAATTATTGAAGGTTATGACCACAATACCGTATTCAAACCATCAATTGCAAATACGGTCAAGCGATTTTATGGAACAAAATAATTGGTCTTACAAAAAAATATTTGTGTTAAAACAACATCTTCGTCTGTTCTAGCAAATTCACTTTAACATAGAAAAAACGCTTGGTTATCAAGCGTTTATTTATGTTCAGATGATGTAACACTGTCAATTGCAAATCTGAAAATCTTTATTTGTGTTCTTTCCACACTTGTTTCGATTGTAATTTCGTCATCTTTAATATTTATAACCTTACCCATTATTCCACCAATTGTTACAATCTCTTCTCCTACTTTGATGGAATTCTGCATTTCTCTTCTTGACTTTTCTTTCTTTTTTTGCGGCCTTATTAACATGAAATACATAATTGTAAAAAGTGCCGCTGGAAATAATAATAAACTTAACATTTCTTGAATACCTGCTGGCATAATAGACCTCCTCATCTTTATATTAATTTATTTATAGCCAAATTTGCTGAAAAACTCGTTTCTGAAATCTCCAAGTCTGTCTTCTGTTATGGCTTGTCTTACGTCTTGCATTAATTTTAATAAAAATCTTAAATTGTGCCAAGCCGTAAGCCTTATTCCTAATACCTCACCGGCTTTAATCAAATGCCTTATATAAGCTCTGGAAAAATTCTTACAACAGTAGCAATCACATTCGGGATCTAATGTAGAATAATCCCTAGCGTATGCGGCATCTCGTATTATTACTTTCCCTTTACTAGTAAGAACCGTACCGTTCCTTCCTATACGCGTTGGAAGTACACAGTCAAACATATCTATTCCTCTTAATGCACCTTCTATCAAATAATCCGGACTTCCTACTCCCATAAGATATCTCGGCTTGTCTTGAGGCAATAAAGGTACTGTACAATCAAGCATAGCATACATATCATCAGCCGGTTCACCGACACTTAATCCTCCTATTGCATAGCCCGGAAAATCAAGTTCTAAAAGTTCATAGGCACTCTGCTCTCTAAGTTCTTTGTACATTCCACCCTGTACTATTCCGAAAAGCGCCTGTTTATCGGTATTTTTATGAGTGTCTTTACACCTTTTCGCCCATCGTGTTGTTCTCTCTAACGAATTCTTTGCATAGTTATAATCAGCCGGATAAGGTATGCATTCGTCAAAAGCCATTATTATATCCGCTCCAAGGTCATTTTGTACCTTTGTTGCCATTTCAGGAGTAAAGAAATGTTTTGAGCCGTCTATATGAGACTTAAAAGTAACACCTTCCTCCTTTATATTTCTCAAATCACTCAGACTAAAAACTTGGAATCCCCCACTGTCAGTTAAAATGGGTCTGTCCCAATTCATAAAACTATGCAATCCTCCTGCTTCCTTTACTATATCATGTCCAGGACGCATATATAGATGATAGGTATTGCTGAGTATTATCTGGGCATCTATACTTTTAAGTTCTTCAGGGGACATCCCTTTAACAGTGGCCTGGGTTCCCACAGGCATAAATGCAGGGGTATCAAAATACCCATGTGGAGTATGAACCCTTCCCAATCTAGCTCCTGTCTGCTTACACTTTTTTATTAATTCATATCTAATTGCACTCATTGTCTCCATATTCCTTCATCTATTTTATAAACATGGCATCTCCAAAACTGAAGAACCTATATTTTTCTCTTACAGCTTCACTATACGCTTTCATAATTGTGTCTCTGCCGGCAAGAGCACTTACAAGCATCAAAAGTGTCGATTCCGGCAAATGAAAATTAGTAATTAATTCATCCACAACCTTAAAATTATACCCCGGATAAATAAAAATATCCGTCCATCCGCTTTTAGGCTGTAAAAAGCCTGATTCGTCTCCAATTGTCTCAACAACTCTACTACTGGTTGTACCAACAGCTATAACTTTTCCACCCTGTTTCTTTGTATTGTTAATTTTGTTGCAATCCTCTTTCTTTATACTATAATACTCACTGTGCATTTTGTGGTCAAGAATATTTTCGACCTTTACAGGTCTAAAAGTTCCCAAACCAACGTGCAAAGTAACATAAGCAATTTCTATGCCTTTTTCTCTAATTTGATCCAAAAGTTCCCTTGTAAAATGGAGACCTGCAGTAGGTGCTGCGGCAGAACCCTTGTGCCTAGAATAAACCGTCTGATAACGTTCTTTATTCTCAAGCTTTTTGCTTATATATGGAGGAAGAGGCATTATTCCGACCTTGTCAAGTATATGCTCAAATATCCCATCATATTCAAATCTTACAAGTCTATTACCTTCTTCAACTACATCGATAATTTCAGCCTTTAGCTCCCCGTTTCCAAATACAAATCTAGCACCGGGTTTAGCTCTTTTACCTGGCTTTAATATTACTTCCCATATATCTCCTCCAGCATTTTTCAATAGTACAAATTCAATCTTTCCGCCTGTATCTTCCTTCTCACCGAGAAGTCTTGCCGGAATAACTCTTGTATCATTTAAAACAAGGCAGTCGCCAGGATTTAAATACTCGATAATATCTTTAAATATCCTATGTTCGATAATTCCCGTATCTTTATCAACTACCATTAATCTAGATTGTTTTCTATCTTCTAAAGGCTCCTGAGCAATTAATTCCTCAGGTAAATCATAGTAAAATTCACTTACTTTCATAATTAATTAAACACCATCTTAAAAATATGATAAACAGCATATTTAGAATAATACATTAAAAAACTCTTCATTGCAAGGCATTAGGTGCTCAAAAAAAATCAATTATCAATATAGGGTTCGAGCCCAATAAAACCAGCTTTTTTGAGATATTTATAGACCAGTTATTTAATAAAAAAATTATTTCACTAACCAGTACTTAGTTAAATTTCAGATAGCTAATTTTTTAGGATAAATGAAAAAGTAAATTCCACTTACACAAAAATAGGGGTGGATTTTAATTTTACCGTCACTTTAACTTGCAATTTATACTCTGACATGTATTTTTTACCTACTAAGACCAAAGGCTAAAATGCAAATTCCTATACTATTAAATTATCTATTATCTTGCTTGTATCTTTATTGCCGTAATTTTCACCAGTAGCTACGCTTATGGCATATTTGCCATAAAGTAATTGCTCAAGAACAAAATGTCCCCTGTCAATAAATATTTTGAGCTGCCCAGAGACATTACTGGCGTAAGTTGGAGATCCTATTACAATTCCATCGGCCTGATGAATTTTCTCCACAATTTCATCGGCACAATCCTTTATTGTGCAATGTCCGCTTTTATAACAATAACAACACCCCTTGCAGGGTTCTATGTTTAAGTCTGCTAAATGGATGAATTCAGTATCAACCTGGTTATTTTGCATTCTGCTTTCTATGGCATGCAGAATTGTTCCTGTTGCACCGTTTTTTCTGGGACTTCCATTAATTAAAACAACATTCATATCATCAAACCAGCCTTTTCATATTTAATTTGAAATTCTTAATTATGACATAAATATTAAACATATCTTACCATAAAGTTGCTTATTTTTAAATAATCTATGGTATGTAGATTCTGAATGTAATCTGGATATGTTGTCACGGGGACGGTTCTTTTGACAAACTTTTTCTTACTGTTTCTCTATTTATACGATTTTCAGAAGATATAACTGACTTTTAATCAATTCTTCACAAGAATATCTCGATCTTTCTCTAGTATTCTCTTTGCTTCAAATACTCCAACGGTATATTTTTTTAACAATATAAGTGCTAATGTATTCGAGATTTTCTTCCTCATCTAGCAGTTCTTTTTCCAAGTCCAACATCATGCGAAATGAATGTTGTCAAGAGAACCGTCCCTTTGACATTTGACAATTGTGGAGCACTTAAAATGATTACAGAAAGCAATTCTTGAAACCAGCATAACAACGTTTGCATTTTTTCAAAAGTAGCACTTTTTCAGCAGTTTCGAACTGTCCCTTTGACACGTTGCTCAAAATTATTGATTTTTCAATGTTCACTGCACATTAACTATGTGCGTAAATTGATTTTTTAGCTACAACTAATTTTTGAGTTTCCCCATTTTTCAATATATTTTAATATAAGACTAAGTATATATAGTCACTTACAATATTGTTGTGCTTGATAGTCCAGTTTGGCTGTGGTCATGAAAGGCTACGGAATTCTACGCT
>JAAYPF010000178.1 GCA_012519925.1 Clostridiaceae bacterium | reverse complement strand
TTAAAATATTTCTAATATAAAATATGTTAATTATCTCTTTATTGACTCAACATTTTGTCAATTAATTATATAATTTTTACAAATATACCATAGTACTAAATATAATATTAACCTTATGTATTTTTTATATTATTCTACACTCTAAATAAGAACGAAGGGATATCGAACCTTCGTTTTTGCTCCTTTCATTTCATTCTAAGGAGCATAATAAAAAAAGACCTAGTACTAGTACTATGTCAAAAGACTATAAATAAACCATTTTTACTAGTTATAAGTTAGTAGATATTATCTACATAATTCCCCGTAAAACCATGATATGATATATTTAGAAGGATTTTTCCCCATCACCACAAGAGAGGTGAAAAAGATGTGTGCTTTAAATATGTCCATTGAAAGATATCCTGACTGGTATCAAATTGAAAGAGATACTGAAAAAATCATAAAAAAATTAAATACAATTAAAGAACTTATTCCTTATTTAAATAATTCCGATGAACATATAAGAAGATTATCCATAATTAGGGTTAATGAATTGAGACTTAAGGACTCTATAGTTGCCCTAAAGGAACTACTTGATGATCCTCTTGAAAGCTCAGCAAATAAGGAGCTTTGTGCATGGACAATTAAAGTAGTAAGCGAACATTGGAATACAGATTTGTTCATAACCAGCAAGTATTTAAATAATTATTCAGGTAAGGAAAAATATGAAGATGTGTTTAAGGTAATTATCAAAGATACTTTACCTTCCTTAAGGTTTGACTTCACCGCCTCAATGTTAAATACAGAATTGAATATTGAAAGTACCGATATCAGAAGCAGCAGGGATATCGAAATTGACCTACCCTTCTCCGTAAAAGAGTGGTTTGGTCAGTATTCCCAAGACATAATAGCTGATCTTAAAGCATTAATTATAAAGCTCCCTATCTTATTGTTTAGAGGTCTTAAGCTCACAACTAGCTTTATTTTAGGAGGACTAATATACATATTTAAAGCTTTAATTGGTTATATACATAAATTGAAGTCCTCATTAAGAACTAAAAGGCAAAGAAATAACACACAAAGCAATAATATGTATGACCAAACTAATTCGCCGATTCACAAATACAGTGCCACCAATTTACAAGCATCAGATTTTCAATCGCTCCGAGACTCTTATAATAAAACATATTATGAAAACTCTTATAAAGAAAAGATTACTTTATCCGAACGCATAAAAGGACTATTTCTATCTATTGCTTATATTATATTTGCACCAATACGCTTCATTATTCAACATAAGAAACTATCCTCAATCGGTCTTGTACTTTTATACTGCTTTCTTTGCTTTTTCCCCTCAGGCAAAGCTCTTACCTATAAATACATAGGTCTCGACTTGATGGATGAGCAAGCTAAAGCCTTCTATGCAACTAAGGAAATTATTTCCTATGCTTGGGAGGAAGTAAACGAAATACTCGACATAAGTACAACTCCTCAATCAGTTGTGGCTCAAACCGATTCCGTGCCTTCAACTGAACCTGAACTCGTTGATGAGCAACGATATATAGTTATTGCCCAATCAGGACTCAATCTCAGAGAAGAACCCGATGCCTCTTCTAAAAGGCTAATACAGCTTCCCTTTGAATCCGTTGTAACTAAGGAAGACGAAAAGGGAATATGGTTCAAAATAACTACCCTTGATGGATTATCCGGATGGGTATCCTCAAAGTATTTGAAAGAATATAGAGGTGATTAAATGAAAGATAGCAATATACAAAGAAGGGTAGAGTTTGTACTTTTACTACTAAATGAATTAAGTGATATTCACAAACAGTTAAAATCCCTATCTTCTGGGATCGAAGGTAACTCCGATGCTTTTTATGAAGAAATATTCAATTCTTCCAAATTCGAAATCGAAAATGATATCGAAAGCTATAAATCCAACTTAGAGAAAATGAAAGAAATTAATATGAATCTAACCGCTAAGCTTAATGAATGGTACGACTTCATAAAAGACAGTTCTGAAATAAAAAAAGTGACTTTTCCTTTTAAAATGCACTTTATGAAAAAGAAACTAAAAAACACAATCACTAAGCTAAATGAGGAAATATCAAGTCTATCCATTGAAAATAGATTTATAAGAGAAAAGATTATTAATTGGGAACAGGAATTAAGCGTAAGAGCCTTGCATCAAATACGAGAAGGAGAAGATTTCCATAATTACGAAGAACTTATCCGAAAAAAAGACAACATTATTTTAGAATTAAAGTACCTACTACCCACTATCCCAGGTATTATTCCTATAGAATTTGACCTTAACAATATTGATAAGATTATTGACAAAATATCAAAGATGGTTGCCGCCTAAAGCGACAACTGTATTTGATATTGTATCTCCTTCGAACTAAGTGAACGAACACAAACGCAGGGGCATTGAGCTCCTGCGTTTGTGTTTCATCAAAGGGCTTTAAAACCGTCTCTAGGTCATTTCAAAAACATTCTTAGTAAAGTAAAATTACTGCGATCATCTCTAAAGGACTCTCTCCTGTATTTTCTACAGAATGTGATGCTCCGTTTCCAGTAAGGATAGCATCTCCTGCTTTCACTTCACTTAGTGTTCCATTGTCGTTTACAGTTCCTTTACCTTGCACAACATAAAATATTTCCTCTTCGTTTTCATGTTGGTGAAGTCCTATTGATGAGCCGGGTGCTATTGTAATTTTTGCACAAAGTCTGGCTTTTCCCTTAAGCTCTTCTTGTTGAAAAATGTGAAGAATTTCAATGGAACCTTTTCCGCCTCTCATTTGCTCTTTAATTTCTTTAACCATTTCACTCGCACGTTTAATCATATCTGCACCTCATTTCACAATTGTATTAATAATAATTGCTGTCAATTTCCAATTATCTGACCATAAGTTTCTCGATAAACATTTTAATACATAAACACCTTCAAAGCAATTTATATTTTAGCCTAGGCTAGTATTACTTGTTGAATAAATAACCGAAATAAAGTAGAATAATTAATATCTATATAAATCGTAGAAATGATTTTATTTTAGAAATATAAAAATTTGTAAGGGTGGGGATTATCATTTTAAATATTTCACCGGCAATTGTTAACATTCATGTATTTGACGAAATTACAAAACTTACGGGTCGAGATCTCCTTTTTAATCCGTTTTTTAAGGCACCTCCCATTGTAATGTCCTTTGTTACTTATACTACAGTTTTCAATGTGCCTAATGGTCTAGTCAATTTCAAATATAGAATAACTAATCCAGCAAATGAAATAACGCATGAAACCAATATTAATGGTGTGGAAGTTACATCAAACGCCTTTTCTACCACACTCATTTGGAATAATGTCAACTTAACTATGGTTGGTGAGCATACCATTACATTTTATCTTGCCTCCCAAA
Source organism: Clostridiaceae bacterium (assembly GCA_012519925.1). Classification (GTDB taxonomy): domain Bacteria; phylum Bacillota; class Clostridia; order Acetivibrionales; family Acetivibrionaceae; genus Acetivibrio. The sequence goes on along the minus strand of JAAYPF010000178.1, from coordinate 5,264 downwards.
ACGGATTCGAACCTACAGGCAGTACGGTTATAATAGTTACTCCACAACCAAATAACAACAATGGATAATTTTTTTATAAGAAGTCTAATGTGTCTGAAGTGATGTTACATAAATGCAACCACTGCCAATATATAGTCAGTGGTTGCATTTATTACTGCCCCATTTAAGCCTTAGCTAATATATTTTTTCTTTAGAAAATATAGTCCGTTGATAAAAATTTCGATTTTCTGTTCTTTGTTATTTCACTTAGGACTTTTCGGTTTAGCTCGGTGTTCTTGGCTGCGACCAATGTGCGTATGGAAAACACTCTTAGTGCATCACTTACGGATAACGTTCCATCTGCCGAGTCCTTTCTCCCGGTAAAAGGAAATGTATCTGGTCCTCTCTGGCACTGGCTGTTTATATTCACTCGACATACCTGGTTAACCATGGGATCGATCAGTTTGGATATGCATTCATAGTCCTGGCCAAATATGCTCACCTGCTGACCTACTTCCGATTCTTCTACGTACCGGATTGGTACCGAAATGTCACTAAAAGGCACAATTGGAACAACCGGTCCGAACTGTTCCTCTCTATAAATTCTCATATCTTCCTGAACTGGGTATAATACCGCAGGACTAAAAATACTATTCAGGTGGGTTCCCCCGTTTTCATTTACAATAGCCGCCCCTCTTTCCAATGCATCCGTCACATATTCCATCATCTTCTCAACTTTGCCTTCCTCAGGCAAAGGAGTAATGGCAACTCCATCCCACGGCATTCCTATTTTCAGTGCTTCTACAGCTTTACAAAATTTCCATATGAATTCATCTGCAATTTTTTCATGGATAAACAAAATTTTCAATGCAGTACACCGTTGTCCATTATAACTAAGGGATCCGCTGATACATTCCTTCACTGCCAAATCAATGTCTGCATCTTCCAAAATGATACCCGGATTCTTCGCTCCGAGTCCATAAACTGTCTTCAGTCGATTCAGTTTTGGGTGTTGTATTTCAATGCTGTTCGCCGCTGTTGCAGATCCAATCAAAGCAAAAACATCTATCTTTCCGGTTGCCATAAGAGGCCCAATCACTACTCTTCCCCGACCATATACGGTATTAATAACTCCCTGTGGGAAAGAATCACGAAATGCCTCAAGCAAGGGCTCCAGCAATAACACTCCATGCTTTGCCGGCTTCATTACAACAGTGTTTCCCATGATAAGAGCCGGAATCAGTGTTGTGAATGTCTCATTCAGGGGATAATTATATGGACCCATACATAATACGACACCTAGTGGAGCACGTCTAATCTGTGCAAATACCCCCTGCTCAACAACAAAGCGGGAAGACACTCTATCTAAATCTTTCAAGGCCTCAATAGTCCCTTCGATGTATTCCACAGTTCGGTCAAATTCTTTTTCGGAATCAGCCAGATTCTTCCCGATTTCCCACATAAGCATATTAACAACTTGGGCTCTCTTCTCTTTCATCTTCTGAAGGAAGTTATACATGCAGAAGATTCTTTCTTCCACAGTCATGGTTGGCCAGATTCCCTTTCCATTATCATATGCTTTCACAGCAGCATCCAAGGCTTCCAACGCTGTTGTTTCGTCCATTAGTGGATAACTTCCAATTCTTTCTTGAACATATCCATCTCCCACTTTGGTATAGATTGGAGACAGGACTTCCTGGCAACTGCCCTCCCATGTTTTCAGCTTTCCATCAACAAGGTATTCCCGCTGTTCCCTGCTTTCTATCCTATACTGCTCCGGTATTTCATTCTTTTCTTTAAAGACTGCAAATAAATCTCTCATATGCCCTCCTTATTATTGGAACAATGTTTATTCAGCAACATAGCTTTATAATACATGTCAAGCAAGCACACTGCTCAACACACCTTCCAAGTGAATATATTAATTATACCATATCCCGGCAAAGCCGCAAGAATTCAAATTTGCAGACCCCAAAAACAACAAAAGCCCTTGAAATCAAGGACTTTACATTGTAACAAAACTTAAGTTTTTATATGGCTGCGGGAGAAGGATTCGAACCCTCACAGAATGATCCAGAGTCATTTGTGCTACCATTACACAATCCCGCAATACTTGAACAACAGAATTATAGCACACTGAAATTAACAATGCAACAATTATTTTTGTCTTAGTTCCTTTTTTTCTTAACCCTTTTCACTAATTATTTTCCCGTATATATTTCAGCCTTATAGATTTATTTGTTGTTACCCTTTGCTTCACCCTCCCCTTGAGAGTTTATACTCTATCGCATACACTCTCAGCAAACCATATATATGCACCAATTAACATGTTTTTAGTTTGTTTCAAAGTATTTGAATAATATATTATTCTCTAGATGAATATGTTGATACAAATCTTCTTCAATTTCTTCCAACATATTAAAAGTTCTAGAATAAGAACTACATCCGTCAGCAGGTACGTTATAATCCTCCGTTATTTTTCTAAGCTCTTTGAGAATATCTCCTGCTACTTCATGCTCATCTTCCGTTTCCTTCATAACCTTCTTGACCTTTGCATACTTTTCAGCGGAAGGGCTTATATCATAGTCCCTAATTGACGGAAATAGAATTTCCTCTTCTTTGAAAAGATGTCGTTCTAGATCTGCCTTAAGCGTCATAAAAAGTTTGTGTACTCTAAATAATACTTCATGTTTTGCACCATGAACCCTCATTATTTTTATGGTCAATTCACTAAGCTCTGGGAGTGTCCTCTTTAGATAAACATGATGAGTATTTTCAATATATTCTGTCAATTCTTCTAATGACATCTTTGTAAAATCCTTGTTGCTTTCTTTAATACTTCGCTTTTCATCGAACGCTTCTTTGAGCTTATTTAAGATTTCACTTTCATCTAAGTTGCTTTCTTTAATCACATCAATAAGCGGTCGGTTTCCACCACAACAAAAGTCTATTCTATATTGCTTAAAAATTTCACTGGCTCTAGGCAAAATTGAAACAATTTCTCCTACACTTTGAGTACTTTTAATCATATCCATATTAATCCCTCCATCCTAATGTGTTAAAACCATTTCTCCAAATATGCGACCTGCCTTCTGTGCAAGCTTCATGCCCTCTTCCCCTGCAAACTTCACCCTTAGCGGAAATACCTGAGTATCAACTCCTGAACTGTGTAAAATAAACCGATTGTCAATAATGGTGAAACCAGCTTTTCTCAAATAGTCCTCAATGTGCATGATAGCTTCTCCACTCCATCCAAATGACCCAAAGGCCGCTCCAAACTTGCCCTTTACCTCTTCATTTTCTAAGGATTTTAGTAAATTCTCCGTATTCCCTACCATATCGGCGTACCGGGTAGAACTACCAATCAAAACACCGTCTGCCTCGGTGATTTTTTCCCTTACCTCGGCTAATTCTGCATTTTTAAGGTCAAATACCGTTGTTTTAACTCCAGCCCCTTTAAGCCCTTCTTCAAGCCTTGCAGCAAGTTTAGCAGTATTACCTGTCATAGTGGAATAAACTACCACTACTTTTTTGTCCATTTTCTCTTCCTTTATATCACTTAACTCATCATATATCCTAATGAACTCTTGGGGATTATGTCTTAGAATATATCCATGTGAAGGTGCAATTATCTTAATATCAAGCTCTTTTATCTTTTCAAGCATATCACGAACCTTTAATCTATGAGGCGACATAATAAGTTTATAATATGTTTTATAATCCTCTACATATTCATCTTCAGCTAAATCATTAAAGAGCTCATTGCTTGCTATATGCGTACTAAATATATCACATGGGAACAATACTTTATCTTCTACTCCATAGGTTACCATTGTTTCTTCAGTATGAAGGTAAGGTGTTTCATAGAACTTCAATGTTTTACCCCCAATATCGAGTTCATCGCCATCTCTTACAATAATAAAATTACGGTTATGAAGCTTGTACATATCTTTTAAGAGTGAAGCTCCAAGTTCGGTAGTTACAATGTTAGCATTTTTTGCTCTAGCAGCTAGGGCAGGAAGTGCACCTGAATGATCAGGCTCAACATGATTTATCACTATATACCTGAGCTCTTCAGGATTGATTGCCTTTGTTAGATTCTCCATGTACTCTCTACTAAATTCAATATCTACAGTATCAATAACTGTTGGCAACTTTGTCTTTAAGAGGTAGCTGTTGTAAGTTGTTCCCCTTTCCAATATCAACCGATGAAAAGGAACCTTTCTATTGTCAACTTTTCCAACCCAATAAATATCTTCCATAATTTTTTTATAATTCATAATATTACCTCCTCTGCCTTTTGATTTGTAATTATTCCTTAGGGACAACGATAAAAACAACTTCTTATTCGTATGATTAAAATATTATCAAATCAAGTTTTTCGTTATCCTGAAGCTAAATTTTTATTAATAGTTGCTTACCTTATGAGTTTATAATACACCAGATCGGATTTTAAAACTGTGACATGAGTCATATTTTGAAAAAATACTTTTTCCCATACGATACACTTTTATATTCTTTGTAATCCTTGTATCTTCTGCTATTCAAGATTTTATTCTTTTATAGAATCAATACATTTTCCAAGAAAAAAATTAAGACCGGAGTTATCCGACCTCAATTTTTCTATTTAGCCTCTTTCAAACAAAGTAAAAGAGGTTAAATAGAGCGGAGCTAAATAACCCCGAGGTTTTATTATGCATCTTTCGAACGAAGTGAAAGAGGCTAAAACGAGTGGAGCTCGATGCCCCGAGGTTTTTATTTGGCTTCTATAAGTTTTTCTAATTCTAATACTAATATCTGCTTATTCCCTATCATTTCAATTATTCCTTCCTCATGCAGCAAACTAAGTTTCCTACTTACAGTTTCTCGTGCAACTCCAATATAGTTAGCTATTCCTTCTCTACTTAACGGCAGCTCAATAAGCACCCCTTTTTCGCTTTTCCTACCATACTTTTTCGCAAATTCAAGTAAAACCGAAATAACCCTACTTTCTACATTTTTTGTACCCATTCCCTGGACAGCATCTTCAAGTCTCTCGAGCCTGCTACACAATTCCTCTATGATTTTCAATCCAATGTCAGGATGCTGGCGTAACATTTGTTGAAATTCATTTTTATCAATAAGGCATATATGTGTCTCCTCAAGTGCTTGGACATTGTAAGTTGCTTCCTGATTTTTTAGCAGGTTTTTTTCTCCAAAGAAATCTCCTTCTGAAAAAATGTATAATATTTGTTCCTTTCCTTCATAGGTGTACCTGAAAGCTTTAACCTGTCCCCTGTTAATTA
>JAAYPF010000177.1 GCA_012519925.1 Clostridiaceae bacterium | reverse complement strand
GAGAGCTGATAATATTGTAGAATTTATTATTTTATGGATAAGCACTTAACCTCGATGGTAAGTGCTTATTGTGTGTCTCTAGCTATTCCAAAATCAATACTTATGTAATTCTATAAAACAACTTTATCATCCAGTGATTGGAAGGATGATATGGCATGGGCTGCAATGTGGTTATATGTTATAGAAAGAAACAATTCCTACTTAAATGACGCTAACTCATGGGTACCTTCCCCTTCTACAAACTGGACTATGTGTTGGAATGATATGAAACTTGCTGTTGCAGCAGTAGGAGCTTCAGCAACCGGAGACTCTAAGTACAAAGATGCTCTGGCATCTAGTATGTCCTTTTGGAAAAACGGAGTTTCTACATCAAACGGAGGATTAAAAATACTCGATTCATGGGGTACACTAAGATACACTTCAGCTCAATGTATGCTTGCATTAGTATACTACAAGCTGTACAAGGATGAATCGGCTAAGAGTTTTGCAAAATCACAGATGGATTACATATTGGGCAACAACCCAGCAAACATGTCTTATATTATCGGATTCGGTTCTAATTATCCTAAACATCCACATCACAGAGCAGCTAGCGGATATGTGGGTTGGGATCAATGGAAGGAACCTGCAAAAAATGTTCTAATTGGTGCACTTGTTGGAGGTCCAGATAGTAGTGATAGGTATACGGATCAGACAGACAAATATACTTGTTCCGAAGTTGGAATAGACTATAATGCAGGTTTAGTTGGTGCTTTGGCTGGTATGGTTCAATTCTACGGCGAAATACCTCACAACCCAAATACACCTACACCAGCTACACCTACACCTTCAAATCCATCATTTAAATATGGTGATTTAAATAATGATAATGAAGTAAATGCCATCGACTTTGCATACTTTAGACAGTATTTACTTGGTCTTCCTACTCCAAACTTAAACATCGAAGCCGGTGATGTTAACGGCGATGGTGATACAAACGCATTAGACTTTGCAGTAATGAGACAATATTTGCTTGGATTAATCAGCTCTTTTCCTAATAGAAGATAGAAAATCTTAATCAGGTTTGATTGAATATAAAGAAAAACGAAAATTCTCAGGTTCATCCGGGAATTTTCGTTTTTTTTCTTATAATAATAAGTTTATTAAAGAAATTACAAAAGCAATGTTTATTTCAAGCTTGTTTAACAATTTATTTCGATTCGCATACATATTACAGCCTAAAAAGATAATTATATAGGATTTGCTGCTTTAAACTTATTGTGTAATTATAACAGACTTAGTATTACCGTCCCAATCCACTTTTGCACCAAAACTTTCTGCAACAGCACGGGCTGGAACCAATGTTCTGCCGTTAACAATTTGAGGTGGAACATCTAATACAATTTCTTTCTCATTTTTTGTCATTACTTTGTTACCGATTACCATAACAACAGTAGTATCTCCTTTATTTGCTGTCACAGTCCGCGTCTTATCCTCCCATGAAACAGTAGCATTCATAGCTTCAAATATTGCACGGAGAGGAACAAGAGTTCGACCGTTATCAATAATTGGCGGTTGGTCAAACTGAATTTGCTTTCCGTTCAATAAAACTTTAATTTCAGAATTATTAGGTACTTCATCTCCTGAAACATTAATTGAAAGGGTGTAGTCAGAATTGCTATGCCAGTATCCCTCGTATTCAACTTTAACATAATATGTACCCTTTTCAATATCAATCTCCTCTGATTTTCCAACCGTATCAGTACCTTTTGAGTTTAGCTGACAAAGTTTATTGTTGTTGATGTCATACATGGAAACCTTCCAATATACAAATGTTGATTCAAGATTACCGTGATTAAATCCTAAATAAACTTTACCGGAATTAGGCATTGTAAATTTATAGTAATCCACATCAGATTTAAGTCTCAGATTGCCTGTTATAGGTTTATTCATTTCCGTAATTAATGTTGCATCTTCTATGCTGTTGTTTTGTTCAATTTCAAATTCACCCAAGTTTTCTGTAAAATTTACACAAAGGCTGTAATCAACATTACTATGCCAGTAGCCCTCATCTGTAACTCGAATATAATATGTACCCTTATCAAGATAAGCATTCATGGATTTACCGGTGGGATTGCTTCCTGTTGATTCCATATACAGAACTTCATTTTCTACACTGTCGAACATCGTAATCTTCCAATATACATATGATCTTTCTATATTAGGATGATTAAAGCTTATGTTTACTTTACCCGGTGTTGACAATGTTAATTGGTAATAATCTACATCACCTTTAACTCTGAGATTACCTGTAACAGGCTTGTTCATTTCTGAAATTACTGTGGCCGATTCTTTGTCGTTATTCGGCTCAATTTCATACTCACCCAGGTTTTCTGTAAAATTTACACAGAGGCTGTAATCAACATTACTATGCCAGTAGCCCTCATCTGTAACTCGAATATAATATATACCCTTATCGAGATAAGCATTCATGGATTTACCAGTGGTATTGTTTCCTGTTGATTCCAAATACAAAACTATTCTCTCTTCACTATCAAACATGGTAATCTTCCAATATACATATGATCTTTCTATATTAGGATGATTAAAACTTATGTTTACTTTACCCGGTGATGGTAATTCCACCTTGTAATATTTTACGGTTCTGGCCGTAGGCAAATTATCGGTTACTGCACTGTTTAATGATATTGGCTTAGCTTCATCACTCATTGCCGCGAAGGTATTTACACTACAAAGATTAATTAATAATACCATTAGTACAAATAAAGCAATGGACAACCTTTTTTTTAAGAACATTCTTCTCCCTCTTTTCCTAGATTATATAGTAACATAGTATTAACATATAAAAAAATATTATAAATGTCAACATAATAACAAATATGTATTTGCTTTCTCATGCTACCAGAAGTTGATTACTATCAAATTTTTGGTTCAAAACCACCAGATGATTATACTTTTCTAATATCAAAACAAAAGCCTAAAACGCTTTTATCGTCAATGCGTAAGGGCTCTTTTTATTACTGTTATAATTACAAATCCTTTGATTCTGAAAGTAATTTAAAAACATTGGAGCAAGCAATATCTAAATAAAATCCTTGAAATTTATTCTAATTCTACTAGTTCATATCCAAAAATAATATCTTCTTTTTCCCAATATTGAGTTCTTACCATAACATAATCTTCAAATAAATTTATGGTTGAAACCATAGCATCTTTTATATTAGGAGATCTGTAATACTTTTCTGAATTTTCATATATCTCTAAAAATCTATTTTTATTATGATCATAAATGTACCTATTTGGAAAGGATCCATTTTGCCAGCTTATATATTTTTTATTTATAGTGGGTCGACATCTATCCATTTCATCTTCTCTTTTTAAGTATATAGGTGAGTTTTCATAAACTATTGTACTGAACTCTTTTGATTTTAAATCAAATAAAACAATTTCTGAATTATAAGTACTTTGATTTTCTTTATTTTCAGGTACTCTTACGGCAACTAATTTATTTTCATATATGTCTGGTTGATAGAAAAAATCATCAAAAGTTAACTGTTCTATTTCTTCTGTATTTAAATCATATGTAAAAACATCACCATAAACGTACTGAGTAAACCTTTTTTCATAAGGATATTCATTCAATTGATAAAATTTTGACCACGCTATTATATTATCATATATAGCACATTCAGTATGTATTAGCTCCTCAGTTACATCTTCTGTCCTGTCAAGTATTTTTTGGGTTTTAGTATTTAAATCATAACATACAAGCACGCTTGCTATTTTATTACCATTTGGTACTGTCTTAGAATAAACTAATATATTGTTATTTGATATTTTAGGCTCTATTGGTATATATTCAATAAACATTGGTACATTGTAATTGTTTGAAGTAAAATCACTTTTATCAATTTCTATTTTCTCTTCACTATTTAAATTTTTAGCCATCATAGACCAGTTGAAAGCTTTATTAGAAGGGTCATACTCCAAAGTATCAACCTCAATCCAAACCACCCAATCTTTTGAGCTTGCTATTCCATTATGACTTATGTAATTATTTGTTGTAATCACAGGTTTTTCTTCTCCTGATTTAATATCATAAGTATTTATGCTTTTGTATTTAGTACCTAAACCTTTTAAATCACTGTCAAATGCCTTTACAGTTAAAAATGTATCCTTATCCACTTGAACTATATAAGATAAATTATTATCAACAGATATTTTATTTTGATAGTATAGGAATTTGCATTTTGAAAGTTCGCCCGAAGGGTGCTAAGTTCATCAAAAGGCGTGGTGTGCTAAAATAATTATGTAGTGCGAAGAGTTAATTCTAATGGGTATATAGTTTGCATAAATCATACAAATTGTTGTGATGTGATAACCCTTGAAAGTGGATTTATATTAACTACTAAAGAAGTATATCGAGGAGGAAATAAAAAATGAAAAAGAATAAACTGGAAATTGTGATTTTCGTAGTTGCATTAATGTTAATGATTAGTGGATGTGAAGAAAACCAAAGTGTAGGTAATCCTAATGGCTTTACTACTTCATCGCCAGCGATTGAGTTGACTGATACAGCTATAACAGCATCACCCCTCGCTTCACAAGAGCTTTCTGTGGAAGCCTACGAGAAATTTATGAAAAATGAAACAAAGGTATCTTTTGACCGTTTTATGCCAAAAAACTATATGGGGGAAACTATATACAACAAAGGAAGTGAATATACACTTTCGGAATTACTCCAGATAGTTACTGCGTATTATTTCGAGAGCTCTACTAATAAGAAAATTGAATACATAGATTACGGCTATATCGATTGTGGTAAAGATGGGGTGAGCGAATTGGCTATTCGCTTCAATGGTATGGATATTTATGATAAGGATGATGATAGCACTCTTGTTTATATCATAAAATATATCAATGGGAAACTATCTCTTTGCTATTCTTACGAAACTTGGGCTAGAAGTGATTCCACAATAAATGAATATGGATATTATAAGTCAAGCGGTAGTGGAGGAGCTAGCAATCATATTGAAGAATATGGTGTAATTGATAAAGATGGTAACTGGCAGTTTATTGCATCTGTTGAAACTGAACTTGATATAAATAAGCTTACTTGGTCTGACGAGCTGAAGCAGATTCCTCAAGTGGCAGAGACTAAGGGAATATCAGGTAATATTGGCTTGAAAACTATATGCTTTGATGAAAATGCATATGTGATTAATTCGGCTGAGATTGACAATAAAGAGCGTTTTTATACGTTTGATGTTTATGATGATAATTGGGAGCTAATCGAGGATGAGAACCTTTATGCAAACAGTAAATATAAAGAAATTTTCGATGAGGCATTGGTACCATTTATTACACCGGAGGAGCTTTCGAATATGATTTCTGAAAAAGAGGAAAAGGTGGGGGCTACAGCCAAAATCAAAGAAGGGTCAGAATTATTATGGAAGACTCTTAATGGAAGTATCTTTACTGATTATGTGAATAGATAAGGTGTAGATTAATTTCATATTATTTGGATTGGCCATGCAATAATACTGCCTTACTAGCATAGAAATGCTTATATGTGTCTGTTCAAAATAGCCATCTTCTTTGCTTACTCTCTCCATAGTTCAAGTTTTCTCAAAAAAGCTAAAGATATAACCTTAAGTAGAAAGTGTAGCAGATTTTGCAACATACTCATAAAATGTAGCGAAGTTTAAATTACTTGAGGAGGATTATGCGATGCTTTCTAACTTGGATTTTGTACGGCAATCACTTGAGCTACATCTATTTTTTGCAAGAATAATGAAGGAACACTCATTTTTTCTTGAAGCTGGTTTTACACCTAAGGATACTAACTTTACTCAACGGGCGGACGAATTTAGAAGAGAGTTTGACAGTCTTTTAACTGAGGTCGTATCTTTTTCTAATGGAGTTGTAAGCCCGGATATACTTCAGTCAGGCGAGGTAGTCACCCAGTATACTTTAAAAGCAGAGATGGCTTCAGCGTATTTTACAGGAATACAGATACCAACGGAATTAACACAAGCAGAAGCCAGATTGATGGGTGGGGGCATAGTGGCAGTGACCCCAATGCTTATACAGAGAGTATCTTTGATAAATCAAAGGGCTATTTTCTTATTATCTGGGCTAATACAGTTTAAGGCAAATATATTATCCAATGTTTTATCCTGTAGGATGTTTACTGTTAATTATCCCTTATTGATAGACCATATTATGAGGGAAGCGAGATTATATTTAAGAATGGTTCAAAGGCTTCAAAATAGAGAAGTCATAAATATTGAAAGAGAAGTCCTAGAACAGGAGGCATTTTGGAATAGAATAATGGCGGAACATTCCAAATTCATTCGTGGTTTGCTTGATCCTACAGAAAATGACTTGATAAATACAGCCAACAATTTTGGAAATGAGTTTGACCAATTGACAGAGGAAGCAATAGCTGCGATGGATAAAACTGTTTCGGTAGAAAAAGTAACCTCTGAAAGCCTTAAAGCAACCACCGAAATTAGGAATTTCAAAGCTCAGGGAACGCAGGGGTTGATTGAGTGCAAGATTAAATCAATTATTATTCCATTATTAGGCGACCATACATTGCGTGAAGCCAATCACTATCTAAGACTTTTGAATATATTTAAAAGATAATAGATATAATGAAAGCACAGCTCATAATAGTGCAAGCACATATTATGGAAAGAGCTGGACTACGAGCTTTAGAGAATGTAGGCGAAGCGGAGGTCGGTCGATTTTTGCATAGCAAAAGAAAAGTTTCTCTATTTCTTGCAAAGCAAGATAAGTCCAATCACCTGTCAGAGCGAAGCGAGTTTGATTCGGTCCATAGCAAGCCATACACTCTCTTAGGCTCGTAGCTTAGTTCTTGGAAGACTATACACTTGCACGGCGGCGAGTACCTATTAATCTTAGAAAGCCCTTCTAAACCTCCTGTTAATTACAAATTGTCTACCACATCGGTTTAAACAGGATGTTAGCCCACAGGTAATAAATTTCTCACCAATATCAATCTTAAACAATATTAACTACAATGTTGAATAACCTACCAATCCTCATTCCTAGGATTATAAAATTGATACAGTGGCACGTCTAAATTGTGATGCTAGACCATATGTTTCATGCTTTGGAAATGTAGCTGATAATGATAAAAAAGTAAGAAACAAAGTAACCAGAATATTAATAAAGATGAAAGCATTTATTCTGAATTCCGAATTCTCCTTTTAAGCATTGATATACCTTGTGTGTGGCAAAAAAGTTTTCAAAAAAGACAAACTTTTTTAGAGGAATTATATAAAAGCACTAGCCTCTATTTTTCCCATAGCATGCAAATTTAGATAATAGCGTTTATATAAACAACCTATTGGGTATATTATATCCATTGTGGACAATAGGAATTATTGATATTGAATTTGAAGTGGTTTAACATAGTTATATTAGGGAAATGGGTGTTTAATGATAAAAGACATTTCTAAAATTTCTGGGAGGTTATCGGATGAAAAAGTTTGCGTTTGTTTCGGATTTTGATGGAACCCTTTCTTCAAAGGACTTCTATCATATCATTATCGAAAAGTACTTAGGAGATGAGGGTAAAGAGCTCTATAAAGAGTGGAAGAAGACCAAAAAGATAAATGTAGAGTTTCTAAATAAAATATTTGGAGCTACTAATTTAAGTGAAAGGGAGATAATTGATGAAATTATTCAAATACCCCTTGATAAATATGTTAAAAACTTTATCGATAATGTTAGAAAAAACGGTGGAGATTTTTACATTGTAAGTGCAGGAACCTCTTACTATATAAAAATCCTGCTAGAACATCTCGAAATAAAGGATGTGCCGGTAATATCCATGGAGGGCACTTATTTAGATGGTGGAATTAAAATAACTCCCGATTCAAATAGCGAATTTTTTTCTGAAGTTTTTGGGCTAGATAAACGAAAAGTTATTGAAAGTATAAAAAAGGATTATGACTACATTATTTTTGCTGGAGACAGTGAACCAGACCTAGAAGCAGCAAAAGCAGCAGATTTAGTGTATGCAAGGTCCGAACTAGCTGAATTGCTGGACAAAGAGAATATTGATTTTACTGCTTTGTCAGATTTTAAGCTAATAGAGAAAGATTTGATAGAAAAGGGGATTTTGGTATGAAGCCACAAATACATAGGATATCTATTCCTGCGATTATGGAAGTTGGACCTAATAAACTCGAGGAATTGGATCGATATATAATAAAATCAGGTATAACGAAAATAGTGCTATATATCGGTGAGGGAATAAAAGATTTGTTCGGAGATACAATATTTGGAGCTTTGAACAAAAATAAAAGGCTCAAGGTATTGGAAGACAATTATTGCGATGAAAATTCTATGGAGTACATAACAACAAAAGCCTTTTCAATTCCTGCAGGAACCCAAGCCATTGTAGGTATAGGTGGGGGAAAGGTTTTAGATGTTGCTAAATATATAGCTTTTCTTAGTGATCTTCCTTTTTTTAGTGTCCCCACATCTACGGCTCATGACGGTTTTGCAAGTTCTGGATGCTCACTTTATATAAATGGGCATAGGACTTCTGTACATGCTCGTATGCCCTATGGGATTATTGTTGACACAATGGTTATTAAGTCGTCCCCAGAAAAATTCATATATTCTGGTATTGGTGATATTGTGTCAAAGGTAACAGCAGTATTTGATTGGCTTTTTGAGGAAGATCAAGGCGTGACAAGAGTGGATGATGTAGCAGTAATGATTGCAAAAAAATCGGTAAATAGCATAGTAAGAATGCCTTATAGCGATATTAAGGAGTTCTTTTTTATTAAGGAGCTTGTGGATTCTCTCACAATGAGCGGAATAGCTATGGAGATAGCCGGTAACAGTTCTCCCGCAAGCGGAAGTGAACACCTTATATCTCATGCACTTGATAAAATGACTCCAAATCCTCAACTTCACGGTATCCAAGTGGGTATTGCTACATACATAATGAGCTTAGTACACAATCATCGCTATGAAAGAATAAGAAAATTCTTTTCAGATACAGGCTTTTTCGATTTTGTGAAAACACTTAAACTTAATCCGGAGGATTATGTAAATGCTATAGATATGGCACCTACAATAAAACCGAATAGGATGACCTATTTACACATAGAAGAGCACAGAGAAAAGGCAAAAAGACTTATTTATGAAGATGAAATGTTAGCAGATATATTTAATGTGATTTGAAATGATGTGGTTTATTGAGAGCTGATAATATTGTAGAATTTATTATTTTATGGATAAGCACTTAACCTCGATGGTAAGTGCTTATTGTGTGTCTCTAGCTATTCCAAAATCAATACTTATGTAATTCTATAAAACAACTTTAT
>JAAYPF010000176.1 GCA_012519925.1 Clostridiaceae bacterium | reverse complement strand
TTGGTAATTATGTATTATTTTGGTTGATAATATTTTACCATATTTCTGAGGATTTTGCCATGCTTTATGGTCGAAAATTATTGATTTTTCAAGGTTCAGACTACTTTTTTATGTGCGAAGTTTGAGTAATTATTTTATAAATCATGCCTCCATGTTATAATAAGAGTGGGCAGGTGATGAGATGAAGATACAAAATCCTCACGATAAATTTTTCAAAGAAACCTTTTCAAAAATAGAAGTGGCAAGGGACTTTATGAATAACTATTTGCCACAAAGTATTATAAGTATTGTTGATTTGAATACGCTTGAGCCTCAGAAAGATAGCTTTATCATGGAAGTGACGAATGGAATATTAAGACCACATTGGGGGAAATGATTAAAGGTTATAAAGTACTTCCGCAAGATGTGAAAAAATATGTTCCTGATTATGAGTATTTGCTTTATGACCTTTCAAGGTATACAAATGAGGAGATAAAGGGAGAGGTACAGCTAAGGATTTTACTTACTATTTTCCGAGATGTATTCACAAAAGATAATAAGGCAATAATAGAAACGGTTCTGAGAGCAGCAGAGCATCTTGGTAAATTAGAGAATCAGCAGACAGGGATTGAATATTTTGAGACTTTTATGAAATATATTTTGAATGCCAGTCGGAAATTAACAAAAGAAGATGTTGAAGATATTATCAAGAAGGTTGAAGCGAGTTATCCAGAAGGGAGTGAAGTTGTGATGACTTTAGCTGAACAGTTTAGAGAAGAAGGCGAATTGAGAGCTGAAACTAAGACTCTTTCCAAAATAGCAATAAGGTTATTAACTAAGAAATTTGGGAAATTGCCAGAAGAAATAAAGAATAAGATATCAAAATTAGATACTGACGTTTTAGAGATTATAATTGATAGTATTTTTGTTTACGAGAAGTTAGACGATGTAAAAAAGTGCCTGTAACCAACCAGATGTAAGGTTTCTGTTGTTTGAGTATTCCAGCCCTTGTCCTCTTTGTATAGAAAAAAAGCAGTGACATTGGCAGGTCTAGAAGACTTTGGTTTTGAGCAACCCATTCCATTGTGTTTTTGTCTTGAGCGAATTTTTGAAGGTTGAAGATTTTATAGAAAATCAAGACATTTACTTAATTATTGGATAAAGATGAATTACTTGACATTGGAATTGATGAATAAGCGAAAGACTAACAAAGGGGTGATTTTGTGCCATCCCACCAAAATAAGAAGTATACCTATGCAGATTACTTAACTTGGCCTGAAAATGAAAGATGGGAGATTATTGACGGAGTACCATATATGCAAGCTGCACCCACATGGCAACATCAAGCTTTATCGGCAGCATTGCTGTCACAATTTTATAACTTTCTTTCAGGGAAATCGTGTCAGGTGTTTGCTGCTCCTTTTGATTTAAGACTACCTGAAGGAAATGAAAAGGATGAAGATACAATTTTTGTTGTGCAGCCCGATATCGTAGTCGTATGTGACAAGAGTGGATTAAAAGGAACAGGATACTACGGAACTCCTACCCTAGTAATAGAAATATCCTCACCTTCCACTACGAAAAACGATAAGATATGGAAATTCGATAAATATGAAAAAGCAGGTGTTAAAGAATACTGGATAGTAGAACCGGAAGGAAAAATAATTTCGGTATTTACCCTGCAAGAAAATAACAGGTACGGAAGGCCAGAGTCTTATACAGAAACGGATAAAGTAAAGGTGACGGTATTCCCTGAACTCATAATTGATTTATCTCCTGTTTTTGCTTCAATAGGATAAGGTGTTTCAAAAAAATTCATTAGTCAATACATATAGTTCCAACCCAATAAAATCAACTTTTTTTGAAACACCCATTGACCAGTTGCTTTTTTTGGAGTTGCCTAAATCATCTCAAGGGTATTGATAGTAGACAATCAATGCCCTTTTCCTATGTGCGTTAATAAAAATTACTGGTATTGACGAATATCAAATGATATAATAAATGACTGATGACTATGGGAATAATAAGATGACTATGACATAGGAATTGCATTTAGGAGTGGGATTAAATTGGACAATTATTCCGAAAAATTAAAGGATGTTAGTGTAGTTCAAAAATTGATGGCCTATATAAAATTACTTAGACCGAAGCAATGGATTAAGAACTTATTTGTAGTTGCCCCATTGATATTTGCTAAACATATATTTGAATACAATTATGTGATCAGGGTACTGGCGGCTTTTGTCTTATTCTGTTGCATTTCTTCTAGTGTCTATGTTTTAAATGACATTATTGATTGTGAGAAGGACAGGCTTCATCCGAAAAAGAAAAATAGACCTATTGCATCGGGTCTTATAAGCAAAATTGAAGGTGCTATAGTGATAGCAATTTTACTGCCGTTGATTTTGTTTGTTTCCTTTTATATGGATATATTCTTTGGAGTTGCTGTTTTGCTTTATTTTTTAAATAACCTGCTTTATTCCTTTAAGATAAAGCATATGGTGATACTTGATGTAATGAGCATTGCGGTGGGATTTTTGCTCAGAGTTATTGGGGGAGCACTTGTTATCAGGGTATATATTTCACCTTGGATTCTTTTATGTACCTTGCTTCTTTCATTGTTTTTGGGTTTTAGCAAGAGGAGAAATGAACTTGTTGTTCTTGCTAATGGAGCTGAAAATCACAGAAAAATACTGGAGGAATATTCTCTTGAATTTATTGATAATATGCTTTCAATTGTTACAGCTTCAACGGTAATGGCATATTCACTATATACATTTTCTACTAACAGCGGAAACTATAACATGATGCTTACCATACCCTTTGTTTTATATGGTATATTCAGATATCAATATATAATTTATAAGAAGAATGAAGGCGGAAGTCCCGAAGAAACAGTTTTGTCAGATATACCCCTTATTGTAAGCATTGTACTTTGGGGTATAGTGAGTGTTGCCATACTGTATTTTGGAAATAGCTAAGTGAGGAGATTTTTGGCATGAAAAGCACGGCAAAAACAGTTGGAATAGTTATGATTATTATGGTGCTTTCAAGGCTTTTATCCTTGGGCAGCGTGATAGTATATACCTCGTTTTTTGGAACGGATAGTATAGAAATAAATATTTACACCTATGCACTACAGTTTCCTAATATAGTCTTTACTGTGTTTGGAACAGCTCTAACCACTGTTGTAATACCTATATTTGCGAGTAATCTAGAGTCAGGAAACAAAAAGCGAGCATACAAATTTGCAGATAATGTTATCAGTTTGGCGACTATTTTTACTTTGATATTGACCTTGATAGGGGTTCTTTTGGCACCGCTTTTGCCACTATTTACAAAGTATAGTGAAAATAAAAACCATTATGACTTTGCAGTAATGGCACTTAGAATAATGTTTCCAATTATGATATTTTATGCTCTAAACTATATCTTTCAAGGGATATTACAGTCAATGGGAAAGTTCAATATGCCTGCCTTTGTGACTATACCGAGTAGTGCAATACAAATTGGATATGTTATTTTTATGGGTAACAAATTCGGAATTAAAGGCTTACTGATTGCAACTTTAATTGCACTTTCAACACAGGCTTTGATACTGATTCCGCCACTATTAACGACAGAGTATAGGTATAGACCCTCTTTTAACTATAAGGATGAAGACATAAGAAAAGCAGTTAAGCTCATAATTCCTATTATTATTGGATCTTCAGCTTATCCCCTCAACCTCTTTTTTAACGTTACAATTGCGGCGAATCTAGGTGATGGTGATAAGGTTACAATACTTACACTTGTACAACAGCTTGTATCCTATGCAGTGTTAGCATTTATATATTCGGTGACGGCAGTGGCTTTTCCGAAGTTTTCAGCCCTTGCTTCAAAAAGTGATATTAGTGAATTCAAAAATAGTGTTCTAAAGGTACTTACATCTATGTTTTACTTTTTACTGCCAGCAACAGCAGGTTTTATTTTGGTGCGGAAAGAACTTTTAAACCTTATCGTGGGCTGGAACAAGTTTACTCCAGAGAATGTAGAGTTTGCTAGTGTACTCCTTTCCCTTTATGCGTTGGGTGTAGTTGGAATGGGAGTAAAAGAGGTGGTTGATAGGGCATTTTATTCACTGAAAGATACAAAAGCTCCAGCAATTATAGGTGTAATTATAATGGTTGTAAATGTTTCGATAAGTCTTTTGCTCTTGCCTTTCATAGATGCTTATGGGATACCTCTTGCCTATTCAGTATCGATATTGACTGGGGCAGCGGTACTTACGTTAATGCTTAGAAAGAAAATAGGAGCTTTTGGGGGTAAAAAACTTGCTAGAGTGATTTTTAAAATAATTCTATCTTGTATTATTATGTCAGCAGTGGTTTTTGCATTGATTTCGGTACTTAGTGGGTTTACATTTAGTGTGACGCTGATTGACAGGGCAATTAAACTTATTGTACCAGCAGGTTTAGGTGCTTTGGTTTATTTTGGTTCTACATACGTGCTAAAGATTGATGAAGCTGTGGACGTTTTTAATAAGCTTAAAGCTAAGGCTTTAAGGCATAATTAACCCACTTGTCTAACGCTGCATTTATTAATCGTTCAGATGTTTGGAGGATTTGAAATGAAAAAGTTGAGATACTATATTTGCTTAATGTTATATTACTCAATTGCACGCCATTTGCCTGGCTCAGATATGATTTACAGTCTGGGGTCAAAGAGGATACGCCGTTTTTTGTGTAAAGGCATATTTAAAAAGACAGGGAAAAATATAAATATTGAGCACGGCACTTTTTTTGGCTCGGGAGCTGATATAGAAATAGGGGATAACTCTGGATTAGGTGTGAACAGTAGAGTTTCAGGACCTCTAAAAATTGGCAATGATGTAATGATAGGTCCGGATGTAATGATATTTACTCAAAACCACAGAAATGACAGGTTGGATATTCCAATGAGGCTTCAAACGGACCCTAAAAGGCAAGTTGTAATTGAGGATGATGTATGGATTGCGGCAAGGGTGATAGTATTGCCAGGGGTTACCATTCACAAAGGTGCTATTGTTGGGGCAGGAGCTGTAGTGACAAAAGATGTGCCTGAATATGCGGTTGTTGGAGGTAATCCGGCTAAAGTAATAAAGTATAGGGATGGTAAAAAAGTATAATTATATCTTATAATAAAGGTGATTATAAAAGCTTTACAATTGATTCTTGTATACTAATTTAATAGTATAGGAATTTGCATTTTGAAAGTCCGCCCGATAGGGCGATAAGTTCATAGTATAGGAATTTGCATTTTGAAAGTTTGCCCGAAGGGTGCTAAGTTCAAGGTATTTAAAACATGAATTATATATTGTTTTTTGACAAAGATTAATTGATTTAGCAATATATAAAGTTTATTTTTCTACTATTTAAATAGAATTAGGAAGGAGGACATATGTTAAAGGTTTTGTATTTGATTAACCATGCAGGCAAGGCAGGTACAGAGAGGTATGTACAAACACTTGTTGAGAAGCTTAATAACGACAAAATCAAAGCGTATTTTGCATATAATGAGAGCGGGTTGCTTGTAGACAGGATGAAAGAACTTGGGGTAGATACCTATAGAATTGAGATGAAAAATCCTTTTGATATAAAAGCTGTTATAGAGCTCAATAAGTTGTGCAGGAAATTGGATATCGATCTAATTCATACCCAGTTTCTAAGAGAGAATTATATAGCTTTGTTATCAAAGGTCTTAAACCCAAAAGTAAAGGTGTTTTACACAAATCACTTTATACTATATAATAACGCTGTATTAAGGATGACCAACAGAATGCTTAACCCGCTGAGATCAACCATCGTTGCTGTATGTAATAAGGGTAAGGATATGATGATTTCAAATGGTGTGGATGGAAAAAAGATAAAGGTTATTTTTAATGGTGTTGATATAAATTACTGGGGCGAAAAGATAGAATCCACGATGAGAAGGGAACTTAATATTGGTGATGAGGAATTTGTATTTTTGTGTGCATCAAGATTTGCCCATGACAAAGGTCATAAATTTCTAATTGATTCTGTTGCCCAGTTAAAGAAATTAACTGATAAAAAGTTCAAATGCGTACTTGCAAATGATGGACCTTTGCTTGAAGACTGTAAAAAGCAAGTCAAGGATTTGGGGCTTGAGAAAGACGTTATCTTTACAGGCTTTAGGAAGGATATCAAAAATTTGATTTATGGCAGTGATCTGTATATAAATTCATCAGAGCACGAGGCCTTAAGTTTTGCTATTATTGAGGTTTTAGCCTGTGGAGTTCCTGTTATTGCCACTGACATGGCAGGAAATGGTGATATTATCAATGAGCAGACTAATTGTGGTGTGCTTGTAGAATATAACAATCCTAATGCCTTAGCACAAGCTATTAGCCGAATTATGGGTGATAAGGAGCTGCAAAGAGTTTTGGGAGATAATGCAAAAAAAGCTGTAAAAGAGAAATTTAACCTTGATAAGGTGGCTTCAGAAACATATAATTTATACAGAGAAAGTTGTAAGGTGATTACAAAAAAATAAAAGGTCAATGGGTGTTTCAAAAAGGTGGATCTTAACTGGTTGGAACTATATATATTGACTAACGAATTTTTTTAAAAACACCTAAAAGGTAAATCAAAAAAATATATGGGAGTGTATAGAAGATGATTATTGACAGTAAGGGGAAGTTTTTTGGAAAGGTAAGTATTATTGATATCATAATAGTTTTAGTTGTAATAGCGGCAATAGCGGGTGTCGGTTACAAGCTGAGACAGTCAAATACCATTACTATAGCAACAAAAACGGACAAAGTCAGGTTGACTTTTTTTAGTGAAGAGTCTACGGAATATGCAGTTAAGGCTGTTAAAGTGGGAGATATTGTAAAGGATTTTGAGCAGGGAACAACTTTTGGAAAAGTAGTTGAAGATATACAAACAGACGAGGCAAAGTCTTTTTTAGAATTTACCGAATATGTTGATGGAGAGTGGGTAGTTGGAAGCAAGCCAGGTTACTGTTCTTACTACATGACGGTGGATGGAGAGGGCGTAATTAATCCCGAGGGTGGAGTTAATTTTGGCGGCGTGAACTATTATGTTGGAAGAACTATCATTATTAGAGTAGGTAATAATGTGTTCACAGGGCGTATTTATAATATCGAAAAAAAGGAGTAATGAATCTTGCTATATAATAGTTTGATATTAAAGCCGATATTCTATATGATAAGAGTTTTTGAGGCCTCCTACAGTGGAAGTTTAACCCAAAGGCTACTTAACTGGATTATGAGTGTGGCAAATAAGCTTAATTTCATATATGAGAACAGTTTAACCCATAAAATTATTGATAAATTGGTCAAAACATTGATATTGCTGATTACAAATAGTGCAATATTCGGTTTTTTCCTAAGACCAGGAAACATAAGCAAGTGGTGGGAAAACAGCCTGGGGTTTAAGATTATTAACACTATACTGACTGTGCCATCAAATATGCTAAAAAAGCTGTATCGTAATAATGAGGCGGTTTTTAGTGAAAGTTTATTTTTTAGATTGTTTTCCATACTACTTCACAGGTTTGAGATTACTATAGCAATTGTGTTGGTCATTACACTTATTGTACCTCACCAAATGTGGTCAAACATTTATAGCACTATTTTTGCGGCAATACTGTTTGTGTTATTGTTCATTTGTACAATTGTCAAAAAGAATTCGTATTTTAACTTTAAAGCACTCGACTTCTCGTTGATTATATTTATGCTTGTCGTAGCACTATCGTGGTTTACTTCAATTGATCGCAGCTTAAGTTTGAGATTTCTGCTAATTAACATGACTTGTTTTATGTTTGTTTTTATAATTGTAAGTTCCATCAACAATGAAAAGTCTCTAGGCAATTTTTTAGAATTGGTTCTTGTGGGAGTGACTGCTATTTCAGTATACGGTCTGTGGCAATATGTTACCGGTTCAGTGCCTTTTGATCCTTCTCTTACTAATGTAACACAAAACGAAGGTATGCCGGGAAGAGTATTTGCAACTATGGCTAACCCCAACAATTTTGCTGAGATATTGGTAATGATGCTGCCCTTCTATGCAGCAGTGGTATTTAACGCTAAGACCTTTGTAAAAAAGTCAGTGTTTACTGTTTTGGCACTTCCGGTTTTGGTGGTATTGTTTTGTACAGGCTCAAGATCTGGATGGATTGCTTTTGGGGTATTTATGTTAGTATACACGTTTCTCAAAAATAAGCGTCTATTGCCGCTTATGCTAGTGTTAGGAATTATGGCAATGCCGTTTCTTCCACAGCATATTTATAGAAGAATACAGACACTATTTAGACTATCAAGTGATTCTTCGGCACAATATAGAGTAAAGATTATCAAGACAGCCTTGCCTATGCTCAAGGAATTTAGTATAACAGGGGTTGGCTTAGGTACAGATGTATTTATGAATGTGGTAGACAATTATAAGCAGTACGTAACAAAAGTGCCAGTTCATACCCATATATTATATATGCAGATATGGGTTGAGATGGGGATTATAGGTATTTTATCTTTCGTTTGGTTTTTATTTAGAACAGTTAAGAGTGCGGTGGCAAATGTATTGGAAAAAACGAATATATATTTTGACAATGTGTTGATAGCTGGAGTTGCATCTTTGCTTGGAATATTATCTATGGCTGCAGTTGAGTATATATGGTATTACCCAAGAGTAATGCTGTTTTTCTGGGTTGACATTGCGATTATTTTATCAGTTTTAAGCATTATAAGAATTAGGAGAAACAAACTTTCGGAAAATTAGGTGGTGTTCTTTAATATGTTTAATCCACTTGAAAAGCTCTTTAAAAAAGGCTTACAGCATAAGGGGAAGTTTGACAGAAAGGTGCTTAAAAAGAACAATATACATTTGCTTATTGTTGATGAAAGATGGAATGGGCTATTTAAGGATACTGAAAAAACAGATAAAATCATACAATGTGAAAAAAAATTGCGGGAACTGCTTAAAGATGAAGCACATTTGATTTCTGAGCAAAAAGAGGTTGCAAAAAGGAAAAAGGTTTGTATGGATACCATAATTAGCCTTACCTCTGAAGTGTTTGAAAAAAATGATGAGCAGGCTAAAGAAAAGATGAATAGCTGTGAAAAGGAAATAAAGTATATTAATAAAAGAATGAAAGAAATAGAAGAAGAGCTTGAGATCATGCCTGACAAGGTTAGGGAAGCTAATCTTGAGCTACTTGAGCATACAGTAAATTCAGTTTATTTTAAAATGCGTGAAAATCAGAAAAGATATAAGGAATTGGAAAAAATAATCAAGGTAACCAGTCAAAAGCTGAAGGAATATACTGAAGAGATGGAGGTTTTATCCCAAGGTGACACCGATGTTTATTCATATTTTCATGATCTTTTAGGCGGTGAAGAAATTGAAAAACTCGATCGAGAATTCTTTGGGGAAACATTTACCACTCTAAGGCATGAGAATAATGCCGATAAAGATAATAAGACAAAATAATGAGGGAGTAAAATGATACTAGTAACACCCGACGAAATGAAGAGAATTGACAAAACTGCCATAGAGGAATTTGGTATTCCGGGTATAGTACTAATGGAAAATGCAGCTTTAGGGGTTGTCCGGGAGATTTGCGAAATTTTAGGAGATATTTCGGGGAAACACCTCGTAGTACTAGCTGGTAAAGGGAATAATGGTGGGGATGCTTTTGCTGTTGCAAGGCACTTGTTTAACATGGGTGCACATGTGAGTGTATATGTGCTAACAAGATTTGCAGATATAAATGCAGATGCAAAAACTAACCTGGATATTCTGTTCAAAATGGGGATGGAAGTAAAGGAAGTTACGAAGGATGAACATATAGACGAAATTAAAGATAGACTAAGATTTACACATATTGTGGTAGACGGTTTACTAGGTACGGGATTAATGGGAGAGGTAAAAGGTGTTATGGCAGGGATAATAGATGCTGTCAATGACTCTTGCGTTCCTGTAGTAGCTGTAGACATCCCTTCAGGAGTAAATGGTGAAACCGGTAAAGTATCAACGGCATGTATAAAAGCTACCTCTACAGTGACTTTTGCATTTCCTAAGTTAGGTCAGCTTGTACATCCGGGTTGTGAATACGTTGGGAAGTTAGAAATAGTAGATATCGGGATACCTAGGGCTGCTGTCCAATCGTTCGAAGTAGAAAACCACTTTATAGATTCTGCTTTTGTATCCCAATTAATGCCCAAAAGATATTCAAACAGCAATAAAGGAAACTATGGCAAAATTCTTGTTGTAGCAGGATCTAGGGGAATGACAGGAGCGGCATGCCTTACTGGAGGTGCAGCATTAAGAACAGGTTCTGGTCTTGTCTACATGACAGCTCCTTTGTCAATTTTGTCTATATATGCAGGGAATCTGCTGGAGGCTCTGACAATACCGCTTGAAGATGAAAATAAAGGTTATATTACAAAGGAATCAGTTAGCGAGATACTAAGTCACCTTGAAGATGTTGATGTTGCAGCAGTTGGTCCAGGGCTATCAGTAGGCGGTGAAACTAAAGATGCGGTATTTAGTATTATAAAAAGCTCAAAAGTACCCATTGTACTTGATGCTGATGGAATAAACCTGTTGGCAAAGGATTTATCTGTTTTAAGAAATCTTAGAACTCAAATGGTTATAACTCCGCATCCTGGAGAGATGGCTAGGTTACTAGGTATTAGTGTAAAGGAAGTGCAATCAGACCGAATAAACATAGCTAGATCTTTTTCAAAAGAGTGGGGAGTAATTACCGTACTCAAAGGTTCAAGAACTATTATTGCTTCACCAGAGGGTGAAATATATATAAATGCAACAGGTAATGCTGGAATGGCCACAGGAGGAAGCGGAGATGTGTTGACAGGAATTATTGCAAGCTTAATAGGTCAAGGAGTAAAACCTTTGGATGCTGCTGTTGCAGGTGTATATATACATGGACTTTGCGGAGATAATGTTGCACAAAGAAATGGCGAACATGGGCTTATAGCCGGAGATTTGGTTCAAGAAATTCCGAATGTAATGCTAGATATAATAAATAGGCGAAAATAATGGGGTATGTCACAGTGGTGAGCAGTTTAGAGGAGAGATTCCGCTGTGACAATCAGAGGAACAGATCGAGGGGTAGCAATGGACTATAAATTTAATAGAGCATGGGCTGAGGTAAATCTTGACAATATAGCTCATAATGTAAAAGAGATAAGAAGAATAACAGACAAAAAGACTGAAATAATGGGAGTTGTAAAAGCTGACGCTTATGGGCATGGAGTAATGGAAGTGGCTAAAACCTTAATTGAGAACGGTGTTACCCGCTTGGCAGTATCAATGCTTGATGAGGCAATTCAGTTAAGGCAAAACGGTATTGATGTCCCCATACTTATACTCAGTTATACAGACCCAAGAAGAGCAGAAGAAATCATTCTGCATGATGTTACTCAGACGGTATTCAGCCATGATTTGGCAGAGGCATTGTCGGAGGCAGCTGTTAGACTTGATAAGAATATAAAGATTCACATAAAGATAGATACGGGAATGACAAGAGTAGGCTTTATGCCCGGTTATAGTGCTGTAAAAAATGTTGTAAGGATAAGCAAATTGCCTAAAATAATCATAGAAGGCTTATTTACCCATTTTGCATCGGCGGATGAGAGTGATAAAAGCTATACTAATATGCAGTTTGAGAGATTCATGAGCATAGTGAGTGAATTGAATCGTATAGGAATTTATATTCCTGTAAAACATGTTTGCAACAGTGCAGGAATTATTGAGTATCCCGAAATGCATCTTAATATGGTTAGACCGGGAATTGTGCTATACGGAATGTATCCCTCGGAAGAAGTCCGCAAGGACAGGATAGATTTAAGACCGGCGATGACGCTAAAAGCAAATATAATCTTAGTAAAAGAAGTTGAAGCAGATAATTGCATAAGTTATGGAAGAATATTCAAAACACAACGTGACAGTAAAATCGCCACTTTGCCTATAGGCTATGCTGATGGCTATACACGCCTTTTGACAACCAAGGGCAGAGTATTAGTAAATGGACAATCGGTACCTATAGTAGGGAAGATATGTATGGATCAGTGTATGATAGATATAACTGATGTTGAGGGCAGTGTTAATGTTGGAGATGAAGCTGTACTTTTTGGAAGTCAAAATGGTAATGAAATAAAAATAGAAGATCTAGCAGACAAAATTGGCACAATTAACTACGAAATAGCCTGTATTATAGGAAAAAGGATACCAAGGGTCTATTGGAAAGATGGAAAACTGTATAATGTATTAAACTACTTGATATAAGGACATTTGCGAAGCAAATGACCTAAAGTCGAAGGGGCTAAATGCCCCAGAGACTTTCATGAAGGACATTTGCGAAGCAAATGACCTAAAGTCGAAGGGGCTAAATGCCCCAGAGACTTTCATGAAGGACATTTGCGAAGCAAATGACCTAAAGTCGAAGGGCATTTATCTTGTTCATTTTAAACTGACTGAATATAGCAGGAAAAACTTGGTATAAATATATTTTGAATTTTGGAATTTTATATGTATAAGTTTATGCAAAATATTGAAAACTAAGTTTAATATGATGTTAAGTTTAAAAATGATGGAGATGATGCATATGATTTTTAAAATGGCTTTATAGTGTAGAAAAATAATACTTAAATCGGTTGAATAAAAGGAGTATTTAATTCACATGGAATTATTTTCAGACCTTGTAATAGTGCAGTAATTAAATTTTAATTTGACCTGTGCATATGTTAGGATTTATAATTATATATATAAGTATGCAAGGATTATGCTCAAGAACTATAAATTCATGCATTATTCATATCACACGGTAGTGCAATTAAAATCCTTAGAACAGATTGTTCCTTTCGATTTTGTCTCTTTCGTTTCATTCTAGGGGCTAAATCAAACCGATAAGTACATAATTAATTGTACTATAAAGCATAACGTTTTATAATAATTATTGCAAAGTTTACAGGTTAATCATTTTAATTATTTCTTTAAATCTTGTAGACCCAATAAAAGAAGTGGGGGTTTTATTTTGGCTCAGTTAAAAAAGATATTGATAAGTCTTCCCGACAATTTATTAAAAGAGGTCGATTCCATAGTTGCTATGGAGCGAATTAACAGAAGTGAATTCGTGAGGGAGGCTATGAAGCTTTATATACGAGAAAAGAGAAGAATTGAAATGAGGGATAAGATGAAAAAAGGCTACCAGCAGATGGCCGAGATTAATGAGAAGCTGGCTGAAATATGGTTCGAAGCTGACAATGATCAACAGCAAAAATATGAGGAAGGGCTTAGGGAGTTGGAAAAATAGTGGTTATAAAACGTGGAGATATATTTTATGCTGACTTAAGTCCGGTTATTGGTTCGGAACAAGGAGGCATCAGGCCGGTGTTGATAGTGCAGAATGACATAGGTAATAAATACAGTCCTACTGTTATAGCATCTGCAATAACATCGCAGATAAACAAAGCAAAACTGCCTACACATATAGAGTTGAATGCAAAAGACTACGGACTGCCAAAAGATTCCGTAATTCTATTAGAACAAATACGAACTATTGATAAAAGAAGACTTAGAGAGAAAATCGGTCATCTTGATGATGAGCTTATGGAAAAAGTTAATGATGCTCTTACTGTTAGTTTTGGATTGGTGGAGATGTAATTAAGGGGGTACAAAAGATGAAAAGTATAAGAAGGTGGAACAAAAAAATTGCAATTTCTGTTTTGATCATTACTTCGAGTTTGGTGGCAGTACATATTATTCAGGCAGCAACAGCTGAGCCTGGTACAGATGCAGATCCACTAGTTACTAAAAGCTATGTGGATCAAAAGTTTGAATCCTTTTCAGGTATAAAGGACCTTGACAGTAAAATTTCTGCTCTTACTACAAAAAATGAGGAGCTTGCTATTAAGGACGCTGAGCAGACAAAAAAGATTGAAGAATTAACTAAGGCATTAAATGATCTTTATGAGAAAAATGATGAATATAAGATTAAGACAGAAGAACTGGAAACCCGACTTCAAAGCATTGAAACCTACGGAAAATTTGTAGCACTAGAGCTTACTGCGGATCAAAAGCTTATGACAGGAGAAAGCGCAGAAATAATCCTCAGGGGTGGAAAAGCAAAGGCTATTGGAGGAGAAGGCGGAGGTTTGTCGGATATTACTTCCGGAACGGGAGCCGATGTTAATACAGATCAGGATGTGCCTTTAAATCACTTGCTGTTGGTTTCAAGAGATGATGGAAGAGGAATAAAAATTGTAAGCAAAAAGGCTTGGGTGCTTGTTAAGGGTCCATATACTATTGAAGAAAAGTAAAATAAGAATAATATTTTGTAAAAAATTCTGTGGCATTGAGTAAACTCGATGTTGCGGAATTTTTTTTGTATTTGTGTATAATTCATTTCTAGTGTTTGTTTTGTTACATATAAAGTTTTGTAAAGGTCTGCTGAAAATAAAATAGAAGGAGGTCTATTTAGCTAAATGCTATATTGTAAGCGGTAAAAAAAAATAAAAAACTACTGGAGGACAAAATGAAAAATAAAGTATTATCAAAAAGGCTTGTTTCATTATTTTTAGTATTGATTATGATTTGTCAAATTGCACCTATGAATGTTTTTGCAGAAGCACTTAAGGTTATAGAATCAGAAAAATTCAACCCTGCTATAGAGGTAGATCCTGTTTCAAAAAATCAAATGACAGAGGAAGAGATACAAAGTCTTTATGAACAGTATAAAAGTGAAATTCAAAAAGATATAAGCTTACAAAGAACTAAGATTGAAGAATACAAAGATGAAGAAGAAGAAATCAAATCTACTGCAGAAAAGAGTCTTTCCAATGAGCAGAAAGCACTTTTAAAAGACTTGTCTTTAAATTCTGAAGCCAAATCTTTAAATAAAAATGTATTAACTATGAATAGTATAACTGTTCCAGAAGCCCCTCAGGACGTAGACGCAATATTATCCGGCGACAAAGTAATCCTTACATGGACGCCATCAGAAGGAGCTGACGGATACAATATTTATAGAGATGCAACAGCATTTCAGACGTCACAATCGTTATATGATGTTGATCACAATGTGTTGTTGCCTAATGCTAATACAGACTATACAATATATGTAAAAGCGTATGTGCTGGATGAAAATGATCAGGAAGTTGAGTCGACTCAAAGTAATCAGATTGTGGTGGGAAGAGGAACTAAAGATTTTACATCGAGTTTTACACTAAACTGTGACTATGTGTACGAGCGCGTTGAAATTACCGGAGGTACGCTTAATTTAAACGGACATAAGCTTAAAGTATGCGGAGACTTAAGTCAAATTGGGGCTGAGCTGGATGTAAACAACGGAAAACTTATTGCATTTAAAAGTTATACAATGGGAAACTCTGCTGCGTTGAAAATGAATGATGAGTCTGACTATGTATATGTTGGGGGAAACTTTTTCTTTAATACTTCTGTTGTTCACAATTCAAGTTATTTGAATAAAGGTATATTACAGATTGAAGGAAATGATTTTCAGGTAAATGGACCAGATGGTGTGTTTCTTCCGGACGGCGATCATAAGGTTTATCTTACCGGTATTAATACAGAGGTAACAACAAGTGTCGGTTTTGGTGGAAGCGATAATATTTCACAGTTCAACATATTGGCAATCAATAAGCCGTTTTCAAAATATCAATTTCAACCGTTACCACCTGTTCGCACCCTTCCGTGGTATAAACAGCTTATATATCTTGAAGATAAGGACAAGTATATAGGAACTGATGGAGCGTATTCCCCTACAGGGCATTTCGGAAGAAATTATACTGATTTACTAATACCCACAAGGGGTCTGGACATATCAATTGGCAGATCCTATAGTTCTAAAAATACTAGAGAGGGAATGCTTGGATTAGGTTGGACATTCAGCTATGAGGGAAGTATTGAAGCCGAAGCTACAGGGGATATGGCAACATTTTATGCACCGGATGGAAGTACCATGAATTTTTCAATAAGAAGCAGTTCCGGTGGAGATAAAATATATGATGGGATGGATTCACGTGCCGAACTTTATTATTATCAGGCAACAGACAGTTATATATTGGAAATGAGGGACAGAACCCAATATGGATTTGATATGGTAAGCGGGAATTATCGTATGAGCTATATTGAAGATTATTGTGGAAATAGAATTACTATTGAGTTTAATGCAAACGGAAGTATCTATAGAGTAAGAGATCAGGATGGAAGGCAGGTGACGTTAGATTATAGTCCTACACAAATAAATGTAAATGATGCATCTTCGAGAACAATTACATATAATCTTAATTCCGATGGAAAACCATATACTGTTACTGATGCTGAGGGTAGTATATTATATACCTATGAATACGACCAGAACGGATTTTTAAATAGTGTAAAAGTGACTGAGCAACCGGGAGTTTTAAAGCAGGTGGATCTTGCTGTTTATAATGAAATTGGAAGATTGGAAAAATGGACAGATATTAACGGAAAAGTATCAGATTATTATTATGAACCCGGTCAGACAACTATTATATATGCAGTAAATGGTGTTAAAAGAAAGACTGTTGAAAAATTTGATGAATGTTATGCTATAAATGAAATAGTATCTGATGACGGAACAAGCAGTGTTGTAGAATATTTTACTGAAGATATAGGAGATATTTCCGTAAATAAATACAATGAAATTAAAAGTCAAAAAAATAATGATGGAAATGTAACTACCTATGAGAGAGATACTCGAGGAAATACTACTAAAATAACAAACCCTGACGGGTCGTTTAAAAGTTATGGATATTATACTGATAATTCAAGAAAGGACCTTGCTCAGTGGGAGTTGGATGAAAGTAACAATTATACTTATTATGAATACAGTAATGAAAGAACTCTGTTAGCTAAATATGTCTATAGAACACCGGTCGTTACACAGCCAT
The DNA here is from genome assembly GCA_012519925.1 of Clostridiaceae bacterium. GTDB lineage: Bacteria > Bacillota > Clostridia > Acetivibrionales > Acetivibrionaceae > Acetivibrio. The sequence continues at coordinate 3,171 of JAAYPF010000176.1, read as the reverse complement.
ATCCGGCACTCGGGGATTTATCCCAGACAAATTCAATAATTACTACATACACATATAAAGCAGATGGACAAATTGAATCGGTGCTTGAACCAAACCAATATGGCACTACCAACAAGACAATCTACGAATACAATACAAATGGAACTCTTAAAAAGATTACTGATCCCGAAGGAAAGTCCATTTCTTATACATATAATTCCTATGGACTCACCGAAAGTGAAGTCATTACTTTAAGCGGATACTCCACATATATGTCTACCTGGTATGAATACGATAAAAATGGCAGGGTTTTAAGAAAGACCCTTTGCGATAGCAATACAATTGCAACTGCAAATAATAAGAGCATAGAAAGGCTTGTATATGATAATGTTGGAAGATTGATTCAAAAAGTATCACCTAACATATATGATCCATCAGACGACACCCTTGATGCTTCAGGCATGGTAGCCGGACCTTATCAATTGATAAATGTAGGGTACAGATATGAATACAAGGGTGCTACGCAAAATGTTTTGCAAGAAACAGATCCGGAAAACAATGTATATTTGTATGAATACGATGAAAATGGAAATATGATAAACAAAACATTACCGGATTCAAATCTTTTAGGCGGAACCGATTGTACTTCCTACAGATATTCATACGATTGCAGGAATCGCCTTGTGGAAGTATATGGAATGCCTTATGATCAAAGTGAAATAACGCTTGAGTTATATAAATATTCGCAGGAATATGTTTCATCAGGTTGCTTCAATACTTATGTTACTTGCATGAAAAATCTCAATCCGATGGAATGGTCAAGAGAGGTTAAAAAATATAACTATGCAGGGAAAATTCTAGAAGAAGTAAAAGAACCAGGACCAAGTGAGGTAAAGACATCCTATGAATACAATCCCAACGGTACGGTTAAATCTACTAAGGATGGCGAAGGGTATACCACATGGTATTATTATAATACACTGAAAAAACCCGCCCATATCTGGACTCCCTGTGAAGGTTACAATGGTATTACCACAAAATACACATATAAAAGAACTGTATATGACGATTCTGGAAATGTGGTTAATGAGGCTGTAAAAACTGATAAGGTCAACGCAACTGTTTATATGAGCAGCAGAGAAAGTGTTCACTCCAGTGCTCTTACAACAGGATTTTACGTGTCCACAAATACATATTATAAGAATAACAAGCTAAAAACAACTACAGGATTTACCGGGGAAAGGAAGCAGTATTATTATGATGGGGCCAACTTATTAAGTAAATTGGAAGAGTGCAAGGATGAAACCACTACAAACAATAGAATAACGGAATACACAAATAATTATCTCGGTAAGGTGGAGATTGAGAAGCAATATGTCAGAAAGATAGATATATATAACAGCGGAAGTCAGTCAAATGATCCGTATACCATAACAAAGTACTATTCTTATGATAAGAATGGAAATCTAACTACTATAAGCGATCCTATATATTACACACTTAAAATGTTCTATTATGATGATCTGAACAGAGTGTATGGTGAAAGTAACAGTGGATATCAAGGCTACTATACTGAAACTACTTCAAGAATCCTGAATTGGGAAGGGAAACCTCTTGCGGAGACCAATAAGAGAGGATATATTACATTATACAAATATAACTGGAAGGGATTGCTGAGAAAGACAATACAAAGTGTTACACAGTACAATCCAGCAACAGAAAGTTATTCGAGCAAGGGCAGAGTGAGTATGTATTGGTATGACTCTGCAGGAAGATTAATTGCCGATGTTTCGCCGAATAACTATAAAATTTCTATGGAGGGCTTGGAAAATGTTTATGAAGTTCCTGTTTCACTATTCAACAACTATAATTATTACAAGTATGACACATTGGGACGACTTACAAGAAAAGGATACAAAGGACAAAGCAAAGAGTATAATCCTGCAACATCTACATGGTCTACTGTACAAAATGATAACTACAAAGAGTATGCTTACAATAAAAATGGTCAGGTAATAACAGAGGCAGATGAGGAAAGCAATATAACCCACTATAAATATACACCAGAGGGTAAATTACTCAGTGTACTTGATCCAGAAAACAACGATAAAAATCTTACATTTACAGTTAATTATATCTATGACACATTAGGAAGAGTCACACAGGAAAGTTACATAGACTCCTTAAACAGCACTACAGGAAAAATAGTAACTTATGAATATACAACTCAAAGTGTTGGAAGTGTTATTAAGACCTATACCATAACAAAAAGAGTAAACCTTACGGAAAATGGAGGAGTGGTCGAAATAAACAAATATGATCTTTTGGGGAATGTTATAACCCACACCGAATGCAAAGGTGGAGTACCCTACGACTGGGAATATGAGTACAACAACTTCGGGAAAATAGCTCTGTCAAAAGAACCATATAAATCTGGTGGTGTATTAAAGCAGATTCAGAAGAAATATCAGTACAATTCACTGGGTATGTTAGTTTATGTTCAGAATATGATGGATACACCGACAACTACAGGAGATGATGTTTGTGATCTCTATAGCTACAACTTGGTAAGCGGTAATCTGCTTTCTTCCTGCCATCAAAACTATAACGGTACTGATGCAATAACAACATCTGCGAAATATGACAAGAATAGCAATCAACTCACAAGCACTGATGGGAATGGCGTAACAGTAACTTATGATTATGATGAATTAGACAGAAAAGTGTCTGAGTCCGTAATTGTGGATACTGTGGAACGCAAGGATATTATTGACTATGATTTAAATGGAAATATTACAAGAACTGTAGACTGGAGAGGAAACAGCTGGTATTATTCCTACGACTCCATGAACAGGCTGTATGAAAAGGAAGACCCATATAATACAGTGTATGAAAAACTTGAGTATGATGCTAGAAACCTTCAAGTCAGTTCATATGATGCAAATGACAAAAAAACCGAATATACATACGACAAAAACAAAAGGCTGACTTCAACACTGGATCCACTTAGCCACACACAATCCCAGACTTATGATAATTTGGGTAATATAAAGGAAAAAATAGACGGAAGAAACAATCAAATTGTATATAAATATGATATAATGGGAAGGGTTGAGGAAGTCTATGATTCAACGGTATTAAAGTCTAAATATACCTATTACATAGACGGTGCGCTAAAGGAACAAAAGATAG
>JAAYPF010000175.1 GCA_012519925.1 Clostridiaceae bacterium | reverse complement strand
TAGCTACCGGTGCAGATCCTATTAAGCCTCCTATTGATGGCATCGACCTAAAAGGGGTATATTTTATGAGGACTCCGGAGGATGCCATAAGTTTACGAGAATCCATTGAAGCCGGAGAAATTAAGCGTGCCGTTGTTGTCGGAGGAGGGTTTATAGGCCTAGAGGTAGCTGAAAATTTAGCTGTTCAAGGAATTAGCGTTTCCGTCCTCGATATGGCCCCTCAAATACTTCCGGGCTTTGAACCGGAGATAGCAAATTATGTTGAAAACCACCTGGCCAACCATGGAATTATGACCTTTACACAGACCAAACTAGAAGGAATTCTTGGAGATGAAAAAGTTGAAAAGGTGAAAACAAACAGGCGTGCAATGAAAGCAGATGCCATAATACTTTCAATAGGCATAAGACCTAATACTTCTTTCCTGGCTGACACAGGCATCCAACTGGCCGGAAATAAAGCTATTGTGGTAAATGAGCATATGGAAACCAATGTCAAGGACATATATGCCGTTGGCGACTGTGCTATTGTAAGCAATATGTTGACAGGAAAAGAAGCCTACTCTCCAATGGGATCTTCGGCAAATATTGAAGGAAGGATACTGGCTCAAAACCTAAACGGTAAAAGTATAAGCTATAAGGGTGTTCTTGGCACCGCTGTCACCAAACTTCCTGAATTAAATGTTGCAAAAACCGGCATGACGGAAGATGCAGCCAAAGCTGAGGGCTATGATGCGGTATCTTTCGTAACGGTTGTTGATGATAAGACCCATTACTATCCCGGAGCATCAAATTTTATTGTTAAGATGATTGCCGATAGAAATACCAAAAAGCTTTTAGGATTACAGGTAGTTGGCCAGGGTGCAGTGGATAAAATGGTAGACTTAGCGGTGATGGCCATTTCCTTAAATGCTACTTTGGATGATATTAAGGATTTAGATCTATCCTATGCACCGCCGTTCTCAACGGCCATTCATCCTTTCTCCCATACCGTTAATATATTATTGAACAAAATCAACGGAGAAATCCAGTCCATAACACCTAAAGAGTATTCGGAAGGTAAAGCTGAAGGCTATAAAGTAGTGGATGCAGCTATCAATCCAAGTATAGCCGGTGCAGCTTTTATAGACTTATCAAAAGTTCATCATGAATTGCATCACTTTGACAAAGATGAAAAGCTGTTGTTAGTCTGTACAAAAGGAAAAAAAGCATATATGTTGCAAAAGAGACTAAAGAGTTTTGGCTATACTAATACATTGGTGCTTGAAGGCGGAACTTTTTTCAATGAACTATCTTTATAAACTAATTGCACTATCACTATGAAGCTTATTTGAAAATCGGAGGTTGAAAAATGGAAAATTTAAAGGTTACACCAGAACAAGAAAAGCAAGTAAAAGCATTAGGGTTTTTAAGAAACAGGGGGACAGATAATTTTAGCGGCAGAATTATCACAATCAATGGTAAAACAACTGCTGCTCAGCAAATATGTGTAGCAGAGGCTGCAGAAAAGTTTGGTAATGGACATGTTCTGTTTACTACAAGACTGACTATAGAGGTTCCTGGTATTCCATACGACAAGATAGAAGAGTTTAGGTCTTATATAGCTAAGGAAGGTCTTGAGACAGGAGGAACCGGTTCAAAAGTACGACCAATAGTAGCTTGTAAGGCAACTACATGCAAATTTGGCTTAATCTACGGATATGCTCTCTCAGAGGAAATTCATGAGAGATTTTATAAAGGATATAGAAACGTTAAACTTCCTCATAAGTTTAAGATCGGTGTGGGCGGATGTCCAAACAACTGTATTAAGCCGGATCTAAATGACCTAGGGGTTATTGGTCAATTGGTGCCAATTTTTGATGAAGAGCTATGCAATGGCTGCAAAAAATGCTCTGTAGTTGATGTATGTCCAATGAATGCAGCTGAAGTTGCTGATGGTGTATTAAGCATTGATGAAGAGATATGCAATAATTGTGGACGCTGTATAGGAAAATGCCACTTTGATGCCATTGGAGAAGGAAAAACAGGATATAAAATCGCTATTGGTGGAAGATGGGGTAAAAAAGTAAAAAGAGGCATGTCCATAAACAAAATATTTAAAGATAAAGAAGAGGTCATGAGCGTAATAGAAAAAATGATACTCATATATAGAGAGCAGGGAATTACAGGTGAGCGTTTAGCTGATACCATCGAAAGAATAGGCTTTGAAAATATTGAAGCTCAGCTATTGTCCGATGAAATATTAGAAAGAAAACAAGAAATTTTAGACGCAGATCTCCACTCAGTTGGAGGAGCTACATGCTAGTTGATAGGCTTAATTAAATTTATCCCAAAAAACATTAGTCCCGCTTTCAAAGAAGCGGGACTAATGTTTTTCTCATTGCGACAATTTTGCCAATATTGTAATTATTAAAAGCATAAATATCAAGAAGATTATGGGGTTATTTGTCATCATCAGAACAGTCAAATAAATTGTCACCAAGTCCTGCTAGTTTCCTCAACTCGTTATCGGTAAATTTAAATGCAGACTTCGCATTCAGCCAATCCAAGCCCTTTTTATTGAACTTTTCTACAAATTCCTTAATGACATCTTCCGATGCTCCTGCCTTTTTGAGGCTTCTTATAACTTTGTCAATCTCGTCAATAGCATCTGTTCCCTCATCAAAATTTTTAGCTACTGTTTCAAGCAGTTCTTCTCCTAACACCTTGACTATCCGGGATTTTTTTGCAGCCTTTGCTATTGGTTTCAATATCCTTCCAAGCCCAAATGTAACTAATGTCATAAGTATATCTCATATTCAGCAGGTATAGTGTAGGAAGAAATTGTTTATGAATGTTCCTAAGTTGGCATGCTATAATGTATGCAACGATTTAGGAGGTAATAAAAGTGGACTTAAATGGTGTAAGAATATTATCCGATGGACCACTGCCGCTATTATCAGCAGTATATGATCAGCTCAGCATAGGGGATATAGTAGATAAGTTCGTGGAATGGGATGAGGATAAGTGTTTTTTGACCCCTGGTCAGGCTTTAAAAGCACTGGTGTTGAATATCCTGACAGATAGAAAACCATTGTATAGAATTTCGGAGTTCTATGCTGATAAGGATGTTGAAAAGTTAATAGGAAAAGGAGTTACTGCTACCCATACCAACGAATTCTGTATAGGAAGAATGCTTGATAAAGTTTATGATGCTGGCTCAAAAAAACTTTATTCATCAGTAGCTTTAACAGCTTTGGATATAGAAAACATAGAAGTTAAATCTATTCACTGGGACACTACATCAAAGAGCTTTCAATGGCAATATATAATGCCGGAACGGTCTAAAGAAGATGATGGTGTTGATGGATAATAAATGTTGTAACTAAAAAGCCTTCAAACCCTATTGAATTCGTTAGGGATTTTGAGGGCTTTAATAATAATTGTTGTAACTAAAGAATCCAATATTTGGATTCTAGTATAATAACCTGAATCCGTGAATATTTTATCATAGAAGTACTCACAATTCCAGCGAAATGAGGTATAATAAGGCTATAATACCATAAGAAAAATATTCACGGATTCAGGTATATGACAAAACAGTAGTTATTTCCAGAGAAACACTTGGCGAAAATATGTTAATGTAAATAATATAATAAAGCATATCGAGGAGTGTTTCAATGGGATTTAGTGTTACCGATTCAGTTAAAACTTGCGTTGATGGTGCATTACAAGTGTTATCAGCCATGTGTGAAAAAACAGGGTTGATAGAGTTGATAGATTGTAAAGTAGGTAAACAAGGTAATAGGATAGTTTCAAGCGGTAATGCAATAAAGGCAATGATGATGAAACTGATTATTCTAAAAATAATTATCTATGCAAAACTCCATCAGACCATAATCTCTCAAGGTTGTAAAACTCTCTGTCTTCTTCATGAAAAATATGAACAACTACAGAGTTATAATCAAGCAAAATCCATCTTGCACTATTGTATCCTTCTTTTCTAAGCAACTCTACATCTATTTCTTCCATTTTAATTTCTATCTCATCGGCTAAAGCTTTGATATGCGGTATTGAAGTACCACTACAAATAACAAAATAGTCTGCAATCACTGTTACTTCACTTATATTTATACATTTTACTTCTTTTGCCTTTTTATCTTCCAATATCTGAACAATTTTTTCTGCTAAAGCTTTTGCTTCCAACTTCTTTCACTCCTTCGTTTTCATTGATTATATATAAAATTAATAATCATCACCTATTACTACTACAATATCAAATCTTGACTCAGGGTCTAATTCCTTCCGGATTCTATTTATGTTAACAAGCTTTGTAATCGCTTCACCGGAAATATCGTACTTTTTCTCTATTATAACCGAACTTACACGTTTTAAAGATTTATCATTGCCTGAGCTTACAGTAAAACCATTTAATTCAAGGACTGCCCTAAGCTTTTCAGAATATCCTGTATTTCTTGAATGGTTTACTACTTTGACTCTAATACCTTTATTTTTAGCTATCGAATCACTAATTTCTTTAATTGCTTCATCATAGGATGCTTGAGATGCGTTTGCCGCATTTGCTATATCTGAAAGTTCATTTTTTATATCTGTATCCTCTACAACCTCCTGATAAACTATGGCAGTAGCACTCGGTTCTACTATTACAGCTTTTGATTTATCCGAAAAAAAAGTATTACGTAGTACCATTAGTAGTATCACTGTCAAAAATAAGATACCCGCTAATATAATAATACGCCTAAATCTCTTTTTTCTAGCCTTACTATATCTTTTTTTCTTAGCTGCCATAGCACAGAACCTCCATAATTTTAAAGGCACTTTTAGCAAACCAAGCCTTCACAACAAAATTTCAGGGTATTAACCCCTTTCGTTTACATAACTATACTAAAAAAATCCCCTTCGTCCGTGACTTTTGAAATACCCATTGACCAGTTTTTCTTAAATCACCTTATCTATAATTATTTATAATATAATTCCATGTGTCAATAGTATCAATTTGTATGAGTTCTCTTTTTTTAACTAAGTGTTTTATAATACTTACCAAAGAAATAACCATACCATTATCAAGATCCTCAAACACAGCTTCTCTAACTTTTTCGATACCAGAAAAATCTCGTCCGGGTTCAATATAATCAGCTAAAAATATTATTTTATCAAGGGCACTCATATCCTTACGACCTGTAGTATGACAATATATTGCACTAAGAATTTCCTCATCCTCTATGCCATACTCTTCTCTCGCAACAACTGTTCCAACAGGTCCATGCAACAACTTAGGCTGCATTGCACATATGTTGTCTATCGTTATATTTTTTTTCTGACATATTTTTAAAATTTCCTCAGCTTTCATCTCCCTAGCACAATCATGGAGCAACCCTGCTAGCTCAGCTTTCTTTTCGTCAACCCCATATAGTGATGCTAATTTTACGGCTGTCTCCATCACTCCTAACGAATGCTTGAACCTTTTTGGGGACAAAGCTCTCTTAAGTTTATCATGTATTTCAATAGTTGTCATTTCATAAACCTCTTTTATCTATAACCTATTGAGTATATAGCCTATTTAACTTTATGTATTCCTCCACCGCATCAGGAACAAGATATTTAATTGACCTTCCTTCTTTCACTCGGTCTCTGATTTCTGTAGAAGAAATATCTATTTGTGGAGTATTAATAAAGTGAATTTTAGCACAATAAGTGTCCTTTAGATATTTCATTTGATTATTAAAAGCTTGTACATCATTTCCTGGTCTTAATACAGCTATAAACTCACATATCTTAAATACTTCCTCAAAACTTCTCCAAGTAAGTAAATCATTTAATACATCTGCTCCAATTATATAATATAAGCTTGTATTATTTCCATAGATTTCTCTCAAATTTTTCAGAGTATCGACGGTATAGGTGTATCCCCTTCGATCAATCTCAATTCTTGACTCTATAAAATAGGGATTACTTGCCACAGCTATTTGAACCATATCAAATCTGTGTTCTGCACAAGCCACACCACCTAAATTCTTATGCGGAGGCATCCCAGAAGGAATAAATAATACCTTGTCAAGACCAAAACTGTCTCTTACCATCTCAGCAACCATCAGGTGTCCCATGTGTATGGGATTGAAAGTCCCTCCTGAAACACCTATCTTCTCTATTTTATTCTTCATTTAGTCACTACCTTTTTTCCCTTTAATAATAGCCAAGGCACCATAGAGAATGGCATCGTCTCCTAATGCACTGCTCACAATTTCCGTTCCATTTAATAGTTCTGGCAGTGTAAACCTTTTAATGTACTCTTTTAACAATGGCATGATATAATCCCTGAGAGATTCCAAAACTCCCCCGCCAAGGACTACCATGTCAGGGCTGAAAATATTTATTAGATTACCTGTACCCGCTGCAAGATAATATATAGCATTGTCCATCACTTCCAACGCTAGGCTATCCTTAGCTTCTAGTGCATCTTTTAGAGCTTTGCTTCTAATAACAGAATCTTCTCCTACTAAATCTTTTAGTACAGTTTTTCTCCCTCTTTGAATTTGAGTCTTTATTTCTCTTGTAATTGCAACCTTACTTGCATATGCTTCAAAACATCCCCTTTGACCACAATTACAATAGGGTCCTTCAGTATTTAATATCATATGTCCAAGTTCTCCGGCATCATATCTTTTGCCCATATAAAGCTTGTTATTTAATATAAGTCCTCCGCCTATTCCTGTACCAACAAATATACCAACAACATTTTCCTTTTTAGCTGCCGCTCCATATTTCCATTCGCCAAGCATTCCTAAATTGGCGTCGTTTCCGATATAAAAAGGTCTACCAAATTTATCTTCTATCACTTTTTTCAAATCATAGTTTTTCCATGGAAGATTTGGAGCATATACGAGCTCACCGGTTTCCTCATTAATAACTCCTGGAGCACCCGCAGCTATTGCCTCTATCTCATTTTTATCCATTCCCGATTCTTTTATGAGCTCATCCACAACATCAATTATTCTCTCTTCGATCTTTTCTAAGCCCTTATCTGCTTTAGTCTTTTTCTTAACCTTGAAGGTTATCTTATCTTTATCATTTAAAATGGCTCCAAGTACCTTTGTTCCCCCAATATCAAGACAAATATGTTTCTTGCCCATTCTACCACCTCCATCCTTTTAGTAAAGTAAACCCAAGAAAAACTATAGTTACATCTGATTGTACATAAAATTTAACCAATCTTCAAGGAAATTCGCTTCGATCATAACATGTTTTCCGCTTATTGCAAGGGTTTTGCTATATAAATGTTATGATTGAAGCCGGAAAACAGATGTAAAATATTACAGCAAGCCTATAAATGCTATGATTTTACTGCATTACGTGGTATAATACACCAAAACTTTAGAAGGATTTCAAGTGTTTAATTTAAATAAACAACTAAAAATTTGTTGGAGATAAAACACTCCAGTAGATTATCAAATCTTCCGGAGTGTTTCTGTTTTTATCACTTTTTGTCCATTACATATTTTATAAAATTTGTATATATTCTTTAACTTCTGTGCTATACGTCTTACTCTTTAATAATTCCACCAAATCGGCTCTTTTTACAACTCTAGGTATTTTGACCTGATTTCTTGATGCTCCCTTTGATACAAGCAAAGTTTTTAGAGAATTAAAAGTTCCAGGCTTAACAAGTTCTAAAGATACATGACCAATTTTCATTACTTTTCTAAACTGCTCGTATCGGGGATTTGCTACACAAAGCTTCGTTTCAAGTATTCTTTCAGCTTCATTTTTATCTAAAGCCTTTATATTATTAACTTCAGCAAAAAATACATATCTTCCCGGCGAGGTATCTATGTCAGCCATAACAGTATAATCGACCAGTTCGAGTTTCAGGTGTTTAAAAGTCTCAGTAACGGCCTGTTGAACTGCTTGTTCCGAGGTCTTCTCTGCATTTATACTTATCAATTGATTTTTCCTGTAAAGAAACTCTAATTCAGGAGTTTTACCACAATAGCCTACCACTTTGACTACATCACCCAACCTATAACGGTAAAATCCAGCACTATTTGTAATGACCACTTCATATTTTTCACCAATTATCAACTCTTCTATATTGTATGTGGATATGTTTTTACCATCCCACTCATCCTCATGTATAAACTCATAATATACGCTTTTAGGTGCTGCAACATATGTGGCTTTATTTAATCCCATTTCAACTCCGATTAATCCCTCGGTTGCACCATATGTACCACAGTATACCGGCAAATCTGAAGTGTATTTTTTCACCTTTTCAAGGTACATCTTAAATCCGGCACCTGAAACACCCCATATAAAAGCACATTTTGGCCATATTCTGGTTACAATTCCTTCCATCCCAACGCTAAACTCTCTCTCTAATTCCTCAGCTCTTTCAGGATTTGGCTTCATCCTTTTTTGAAGCTTGTTTCTTAAATCTTCTGTAACCAGGATCTCATGGCTAATTTCCCCTTCTCTAATATCCTTTATAAGCTCAGACCATTTATCTTCAAGGCATCTTAATAAGTCAAGGATTGATGGAATGAAAGCAGCAGATAAATACATTAAATCCCTATCCATAAGTGCAAAAAGTAAGTGAAGATAATTAACGTCAAATTTTCCATCTTGCTTGAGAATTTCCACAGGTGTTGTCCATATATATGGAATCATCTTCTCCATAGACTTCATTCCTCCAGCGGTTCCTGAACATGTAGGAATACCTCCTTCGGTTTTTCCCGAACCGCACATCCCAATAAGGTTAAGACCTCTTCCATAGGTCCACTTCTTTGAAAGGTTTTCATACAAAACACCCTGGGTTAGTAAACCCATATACCCCGAAATTGATTTACGGGAACTTTTAGTCACCGGTATCAACTTCTGACTGCCCGTCGTTCCCGATGATACTCCGAAATACTCCACTTTTTCTGATGTAAGAATATTGTCTTCACCTTTTGCCATGCGTTCAATATAATCTTTATAATCCTCATATTGGGTAAGAGGAACCATATTTTTAAATGTCTTAGGTGAATCTATTGATTGGAATGCATATTTTTTACCATACTCCGTACCACTGTTTTTTGCTATAATCTCCATAAGCAACTGCTCATTCTTTTGAGTAGCATATTCCAAATCTTTTTCAAAGCTCTTTTTATATATTTTTGCAACCTTCAAAAAACTATAGAGCATAGCTTTTGAAATCATTCTCAAAATAGTCGCCTCCTGTACTATTACCGTCCTCAAAGTCATAGTCTGTTATAAAACTTACTTTTATCATTATACAGCGGAGTTATAATTTTGCAATATTTCCGGCAAACATTTTGCGAGAATTGTTCTTCCATATTCTTTTGACCTTCATCCAAAAGCCTTGCATATTTGATAGATGTAGAAATACCCGTCAATAGTGAAAATGGTATAAAACCTGTAGATTTAAAAGATTTAACTTATCCTTATTACAGTGAATGGTACACGTTCAATGTTCATTTTGACACCGATGAAACAAAAAATATTAAAAATACATACAAAGTAGATTCTATATATTACTCGACAGGAGATATTCTGTCAGGATATATATTAAAGACCGGAGCCTTTTGGAAGGATACAATAGGATATGCAAAAAAATGCTCCGGCAGATTATCAATTCCGCCAGAGCATTTCCTTTTATTTTTACTTTATGCCAATATCTTTCCTAAAGTGCATATCTTTAAAACTTATCTTCGCTACGCCTTCATAAGCCTTTTTGATTGCCAAATCAAGATTGCTCTCTACTGCGGTCACACCAAGCACTCTACCCCCTGCGGTCAAGTACTTGCCATCCTCATATTTTGTGCCAGCATGGAAAACAACTGTGTTTACATCCTTTTGTGCCTCATCAAGACCTGATATTTCATATCCTGTCTTATATTCTTTAGGGTAACCGCCTGATGCCATAATTACACATACGGCTGCATTATCCGCCCACTCAATATCCACTTCACCAAGCTTCTCATCTATGATGGCATTGAATATTTCAAGAAGGTCTGTTTTAAGCCTTGGAATTACAACCTGAGTTTCCGGATCTCCAAACCTTGCATTGTACTCAAGAACCTTCGGTCCCTCGGCTGTTATCATAAGTCCAAAATATAATATCCCTTTGAATTTCCTTCCCTCTTTATTCATTGCATCCACTGTGGGTTTAAATATGTTCTCCATACAGTAATCTGCCATCTCTTTGGTATAGATTCTGCTTGGAGAGAAAGTTCCCATGCCACCAGTGTTAAGCCCTTCATCATTGTCTAATGCCCTCTTGTGATCCTGTGAGCTTACCATAGGTTTTACTGATTTACCATCTGTAAAGGCTAGTACTGATACTTCAGGACCAACCATGAACTCTTCTATTACAACCTTATTGCCTGCATCTCCAAAAGCTTTATCCTCCATGATATTAACTACAGCTTCCTTCGCTTCCTCAAAGTCCTGAGCAATTATAACACCTTTACCTAGAGCTAGTCCGTCTGCTTTTACAACTATAGGGAATTTCTGAGTTTTCAAATATTCCAGTGCCTCGCTGCTGTTTTCAAAAACCTCATATTTTGCGGTAGGAATATTATATTTTCTCATAAGATCCTTAGCGAAAGCTTTGCTGCCTTCTATTATCGCAGCATTCTTTCTTGGTCCAAATGCTCTTATCCCCTCTTTCTCGAGAGCATCTACCATGCCAGCTGCTAAAGGATCATCGGGAGCAACCACTACCAAGTCAATCGCCTTTTCCTTTGCAAAGTTTACCATTCCATCTATATCCATGACCTTTATAGGCACATTTTTTGCTATAGCTGATATTCCTCCGTTTCCGGGAGCGCAATACAACTCTTTTACCTGTTTATTCTGAGCAATCTTCCACACAAGTGTATGTTCACGTCCACCGCTGCCTACAACCAAAACCTTCATTTTATCACTCCTTAAAAAATAAACTATTTCCACCTGCGAAACAGTTTATTTCTATTAATCCTATTTCACAAATGGAAAGCTTTGCTCCTTTTTATAGAAAAATTACGGGGTATCGAGCCCCCTCGTTTATGCCTCTTTCACTTAGTTTGAAAGATAAGTAATAAAACTTATCAAGGGATAGGCTAATAATAGCTATCCCCCGAAATACTTTGCAATTCATACCTAGTGTTTGAAATGTCTCATTCCTGTAAGTACCATTGCTATACCAAATTTATTACACGCATCTACCGACTCCTGATCCCTCATAGAACCACCGGGCTGAATTATTGCGGTAATGCCTGCAGCAGCCGCTGCTTCAACACAATCAGGAAATGGGAAATAAGCATCTGAAGCCATAACAGCTCCTTTAGCACGTTCTCCGGCATATTCAATAGCTATTTTTGCTGCCATAATTCTATTTGTTTGACCTGGGCCAACTCCAATAGTCTGTTTACCAGTAGCTAAAGCTATACCGTTGGATTTAGTATGCTTTACCACCTTCATTGCAAAAATAAGACTTTCCAACTCTTCTTTTGTTGGTTTCTTTTCAGTAATATAATTTAACTCATCAACATTTAGCAAATCATTGTTGTAGCTTTGAACCAATAGACCACCTGCAACTTTTTTCATATCATATGTACCCGCAGGAAGTTTTGCAGAGATATTATCAAGCTGCATAACTCTTATATTTTTCTTCTGTGTAAGAATCTTCAATGCACCTTCTGTAAAGGATGGTGCTATAATAATTTCTATAAATATCTTATTAATTTCTTCAGCAGTTTTTTCATCAATTTCTCTATTTGCAGCTACTATTCCTCCAAAAATGGATACAGGATCCGATTCATAAGCTCTTATGTATGCATCAAATATATTGTCTGCACTTCCTACACCACATGGATTTGCATGTTTAACTGCAACAACTGTCGGTTCGTCAAATTCCTTTAACAAATCAAGAGCTCCATTTGTGTCATTAATATTGTTGTAGGATAATTCTTTTCCATTAAGTTGTTTTGCTGATGATAAACAGCCTACATTTGCTCCTACTTCCTTATAGAAAACAGCTCTCTGATGAGGATTTTCTCCATATCTCATATCCTGAGCCTTTTCAAAAGTAAGCGATAAAGTCTGAGGGAATTCTTCTTCTCCTACCTTGTCCCTCAAGTACTTAGCAATTAAGGTGTCATAATGGCTTGTGTGTTCAAAAACCTTAGATGCAAGCTTAAATTTAGTTTTTACCGAAATTTCCTTTGAAGACTTAAGCTCATCTATTACCATCGTATAATCTGAAGGATCAACTATTACAACTACGTCCTGATAATTCTTTGCAGCAGCACGAAGCATTGTAGGTCCACCGATATCTATATTTTCTATAGCTTCTTCCAATTCTACATGTCCCTTTAATATAGTCTGCTTAAAGGGATAAAGGTTTATTATAACCATGTCTATTGGCTCTATTCCAAGCTCTTTTATTTGTTTCATATGTTCAGGATTATTTCTCATTGCAAGAAGTCCTCCATGCACCTTAGGATGAAGAGTCTTAACTCTTCCGTCAAGGCACTCAGGAAAACCGGTTATGTCGGATATATTTGTAACATTTATACCAGCATCACTTAAGGTCTTATGAGTTCCACCTGTAGAAATAATTTCAACTCCCACATTTGAGAGTTCCTTTGCTAAATCAACAATTCCGGTCTTATCGGATACACTTATCAACGCACGCTTAATCATATTATCACTCCCTAATATTTTTATATTCTAATCAAGTATCTTAACTTTTCTGCCTTCAATAACTACTTTATTCTCTGAAATAAGCTTTATAGCTCTTGGCAATATATCCCACTCCGCTTCCTCCATAACTCTCTTTTGGAGAGTTTCAGGAGTGTCGTCCTCTTTTATATATACGGCTTTCTGCAAAATAATTGGACCTGCATCGGCCTCAAGCTCTACAAAATGAACTGTAGCTCCTGTAACCTTTACCCCATATTCAATTGCTTTTACATGAGGTATTAAGCCATAGTACCCTTTGCCGCAAAAGGACGGTATAAGTGCAGGATGCACATTAATTATACTGCCTTCATACCTCTTTGTAAACGTTTCACCTAGTATTGAAAGGAAGCCTGCCATTACTACAAGATCTACACCATGTTTTTCAAGATGAGATATCAAAGCAAGATCGTATTCTTCTATTGAGTTAAAGCTCTTTCTAGCTATACAAACTCCTTCAATATCATGATTGCGAGCCCTTTCAAGAGCATATGTATCGGGTTTACTTGATATCACAGTAACTATTGAGCAATTATTCAAATAACCGCTTTGAATCTTATCAATAATTGCTTGAAGGTTTGTGCCCCCACCTGATACAAGCACGCCTAGTTTTAGCATATTTCTACCTCAGACTTTCCACTTACTGTTTCACCAATTATATAAGCCTCTTCCTTTTCCCTGTTAAGGTAACTTACAACTTCATTAGCTATTTTGCTATCCACAACCATAGCAATTCCTATACCCATGTTAAAGGTATTGAACATATCCTTATCACTTATATTTCCAAGGCTTTGTAGCAAGCTAAAAATCGGAAGTATTGGCCAACTACCCTTCTTAACTTTTACTCCCAAACCTTCCGGAAGCATTCTAGGCAAGTTTTCATAGAACCCCCCTCCAGTAATATGGGATATACCCTTTATTTCAAATTTATCTTTTACGTCAAGTATTGTCTTTACATATATTTTTGTAGGCTTTAAGATCTCATCCCCAAGGGTTGTTCCAAGGGCTTTAACTTCCTCATTCAGTTTTTCTTTACTTGGTGCAAGTACTTTTCTAACAAGAGAGAATCCATTGCTGTGCATTCCTGAAGATGAGACACCTATAAGCGTATCTCCTGCTTTAATGCTTTTACCATTAATCATCTTGCTCTTATCTACAATACCCACTGCAAAACCTGCAACATCATATTCATCTACAGGATAGAAACCAGGCATTTCAGCCGTTTCACCACCTATAAGAGAGCATCCCGCCATAACACATCCATCAGCTACTCCTTTAACAATTTGTGCAACCTTCTCAGGTTTATTTTTACCTAAAGCAATATAATCTAAGAAAAATAAAGGTTCCGCTCCACTACAAGCTATATCGTTTACACACATTGCTACACAATCTATTCCAATTGTATCATGCCTGTCGATCATGAATGCTATTTTTAGCTTTGTACCCACACCATCTGTTCCAGATACCAAAATGGGTTCCTTATATTTGTCCTTATTAAGTGCAAAAAGACCGCCAAAGCCACCTATATCAGTAAGCACCTCCGGTCTAAAAGTCCTCTGAACATCCTTCTTCATTAACTTTACGCCTTCATATCCGGCTTCAACATCGACACCAGCATCTTTATAACTACTCATTAGCCTTACCCCCATACACTTTTAGTAATAATAAAAACTCCGGGGCATCGAGCCCCTACGTTTTTGCTTCTTTCACTTCGTTCGAAAGAAGCGTAATAAAAACTTCGGGGCAACTCTGCCCTTTATGTTTTTGCTTCTTTCACTTCAAATCATCCGCAGGAAAATTTTGTTCCCTCTTCCGGTACTTCCATCGGGTAGTCACCTCGAAAACATGCAGTACAAAATCCACATTTTGAACCAATCGGTGTCTTCAAAACACCTTCAACAGTAAGATATCCCAAGCTGTCTGCTCCAAGCATATCCTTTATTTCTTCAACAGTATGTTCTGCCGCAACAAGCTGCGATTTTGAAGAAATATCAATTCCAAAATAACATGGAAATTTCACTGGGGGAGAACTTACCCTCATATGAACTTCCTTTGCACCCGCATCCCTTAAAAGTTGAACAATTCTTCTACTTGTAGTTCCTCTAACTATAGAGTCATCTATCATTATAACACGTTTTCCGTCAATTGCATCCTTTAAAGCATTAAGTTTTATTTTTACACCCTTTTCCCTTTTTTCTTGATCAGGCTGTATAAATGTTCTGCCAATGTATCTATTCTTTATTAGCCCAACTCCATAGGGAATTCCCGATTCCCTTGAATAGCCCATTGCTGCCGATAAACCTGAATCGGGTACACCAATTACAAGATCAGCATCAACTGGATGATCCTTTGCAAGCCTTATACCCGCTTCAATTCTAGATCTATAAACGCTCGCACCGTCAATATAGCTGTCGGGTCTAGCAAAATAAATATGTTCGAATATGCAAAGCTTTGATGGTCCTGTAACCTTTGTCTGAATAGAAGTCAAACCTTCATCACCAATTAAAACAATCTCTCCAGGCTGAACATCTCTTACATAAACAGCACCAACAGCATCTAGTGCACAGGTCTCGGAAGCTAAGACATAGGAATCTCCAATGAGTCCAATACAAAGAGGTCTGATTCCGAAGGGATCCCTTACACCTATAAGCCTTTTCGGTGTCAAAATAACCAACGCATAGGAACCCTTAATTTCACTCATCATTTTCTCAATGCCCTCTTCAATGCTTGAGCTTGTCAGTCTACATCTAGATATTAGGTTCAGTATAACTTCCGAATCATTATTTGATTGAAATATTACACCATCTTCTTCAAGCTTTTCTCTGACTTGTGTAGCATTAACGAGGTTACCGTTATGAGCAAGAGCCATATTTCCATTCTTGTATTTAATCACCATAGGTTGAGCATTTTCTCGAAGGCTTGCACCTGTAGTGGAATAACGCACATGTCCTATTGCAAGCCTCCCTTTTAAGCTATGTAGTATATCTTCATTAAAAATCTCAGGTACAAGCCCCATATCTTTATGATACATAAAACTTCCATTATCATTTACCGCTATACCGGCACTTTCCTGCCCCCTATGCTGAAGTGCATATAAAGCATAGTTAGTCAAACGGGAGCTATCTAAATGGTTTCTGTCGAATATTCCAAACACTCCACACTCTTCATTGAGCTTGTCAAGCCTGAAATCCTCTTCATCGAAGACCTCACAGCAAAGATTGTTACTTTGCTTGACCTCATTATAAAACATCATGGTATTTCTCCTACAATTCCTTTATCTTCATTTGAAGAGCTTGATCCTTTTCTTCAACCTTTTTAGCTAGTTTCTTTTTATAGTCTTTCATTTTTTCTCTAAGCTCAACATTAGCTGTTGACAGTATCTGTACTGCAAGCAATGCTGCATTATCAGCACCATCTATAGCAACTGTTGCAACAGGAATTCCACTTGGCATCTGAACTATGGACAATAACGAGTCTAGCCCATCCATTGTGGAAGATTTAATAGGAACACCTATTACAGGCAACGGTGTGAAGGCTGCTAACACGCCAGGCAAATGTGCCGCTTTTCCTGCACCTGCAATAATAACGCCATAACCATTTTCCTCTGCACCCTTTGCAAATTCTGCTGCCTTGTCAGGAGTCCTATGTGCTGAGCAAACCATTGTGTCAACCTCAACATCAAATTGCTTTAAAACCTTAATACAATCTTTTAGAACAGAAAAATCAGAATCACTTCCCATAATAAGAGCAACCTTTAAATTATTCTTTGTTTTTGCCATAATAAAACCTCCATAAAATAAACTATAAAACTTTATATAATAAAATCTATCACAAATAGTAATGTAACTATATATAGCAAAGGATGTACTTCTTTTGCTTTACGACATACAATCTTTGTAATTACATAAAATAAAAATCCAGCGGCCACTCCATTGGAAATACTATAAGTAAAAGGCATAATAACTACTGTAAAGAAAGCTGATACTGCCTCTTCAAATTCTCCCCACTTGATTTTAGAGATTGATTCCATCATCAACACACCAACTACAATCAATGCTGGTGCAGTCGCAGCTGGAGTCACCATCTGGGCAAAAGGCGATAAAAACAATGCTAGCAAAAAGAACATTGCTGTAAAGACTGATGTTAATCCTGTCCTGCCTCCAGCACTTATTCCGGCTGCACTTTCAACATAAGTTGTGGTATTGCTTGTTCCTAGCAGAGCACCCGTAGAAGTTGCAATAGCATCCGCAAATAATGCTTTATCCATTTTTGATTTTAAACCTTTACTGTTGTGAAGTTGTTCTTCGTCCTTCTTATCAAAAATCCCCGACTTTCTTCCTGTACCAATAAATGTACCGATAGTGTCAAAAGTATCGGATAAACTAAAGGCTAATACTGTACTTAGTACAGCTAATATCCTTGATGGATCTTCAAATAAGCCCACTAAATCCAACTTAAACAAAGTTGGTGTTATAGATGGTGGTATAAAACTATCAAGCCCTAAGTCGGGAATTTGTGTTATCGGTCCAATAAAAAGTCCTAGTATTGTTGTAGAAATTATACCTATAAGAATTGCACCCTTTACCTTTCTTAACATCAACACTACAGTTATTACAAGTCCTATAAGTGCCAACTGAGAAACTGGATCTGAAAAATCCACAATTGCCGGAACAATATCTTTTGCAATAACATCACCACTATCTAATGTTGCACTAATGTTATTTGCCTCGGAAGTAAAATTCAAAAAATGTGCTTGCTTAATTCCAATATAGGCAATAAAAAGGCCTATACCTCCGCTTATTGCATATTGAAGCGTTTCTGGTATGGCTTCTATCAACATTTTTCTAATTTTTGTTGCAGTTATAAGGATATTTATTATACCACATATAAAGACTATTGCTAAAGCCTGTTCCCATTCAAAACGCAAAGCTATACATACAGTATATGTAAAGAAGGCATTTAGCCCCATACCGGGAGCCTGTGCATAGGGTACATTAGCATACAAGCCCATAACAAGCGTTCCAATTACTGAAGCTAGAATAGTAGCTACAAAAACGGCTCCAGTATCCATACCTGTAATTCCCAATATCGCCGGGTTTACAAATATAATATAGGCCATTGTAACAAAGGTTGTAAGTCCAGCTATTAATTCTGTTCGAACCGTCGTACCATTTTCTTTAAGCCTAAAAAGCTTCTCCATATTATTACCTCCTAGAAATAATCAATTTACATTACCATTATTATTTCACAAAAACCCGGAAAAAATAAAAATAAATAGAATTAAAGCTAATACATAAATTTCACACAAATATACTATCAAACATGCATAAAACTTGTCAACGAAAACAGCAAACAAAATCCGAACATTAATTCAATTTTGCTAATTAATATTCGGATTTCTTTCGATTATCATTTTATTATTGTTTGCATTAAATATACTATGAGCGGCATAGTTAATATGCCTAGAATAGTTGTTACAAAAACATTTTCCGTAGCCGATCTATAATCCGATCCATACTCGGCTGCCAAAGCAGGAACTATAGTTCCACAAGGCATTGCCAATTGAAGTATTATTACAAACTTTGCAATAGGATCTATCCAATTTCCTGTAAAGGATAAAAAAATTAATGCTAAAACAGGAACAATGATCAGTTTAAAAAGTGCCAAAACAAGAATATACACCCTTTTTGTAAAATCCGACACTTTTTCAATTTTGATTTCTGCTAGAATTAGACCAATAAAAAGCATTGATAACGGAAAAGTAGTAGAGCCCAAGGAATTCAAAGTGTCATGAATAAAAACGCTCGCCTTATGTACATAGGGCAAGTTACTCACCGATTGACCTAAAACCATTCTAATAATCAAAACCAGCAAACCTAAGCATAATGCTACCGTATTTCCGTTTATTAGACGCTTTAAATTTTCCTTCACATTGGTCTTTTTATGTTTATTGACTAAAAAGATACCTAGAGTCCATAAAAGGGTATCGTTTGCAATTGTGAAAATTACCCCATAGAAAAGCCCGTCATCTCCGAACAAGGAACTAAGCAAAGGGAATGCGAGAAAAACGACATTTCCAACCATTGAATGCATTTTATATATGTTGGCTGTAGCCCCTTCAAGCCTCATAGCTTTACTTCCAGCACTACCGATAAAATAGGATATCACTAAAAACATAACTCCCAAAAAATATACCCCTAGAATACTAGTGATATTATCTATACTAAGCTCTCTCTTTGCTAAAGTTGTGAAAATCAAGAGGGGTGCAGTTAGCTTTACAACAACTCTAGATATGACAGTACCTGCATTCCCTGGAAGATATTTTGTTTTTCCAGCAATAAAACCTATTAAGCCCAATAAAGTTAGCATTGATATCTGATTTATTATTATTTTAACTTCTTCCATTATTGTTGCTCCCTATAAATATACTAAGATCAATGACCTAAATTTTTCAGGCCTTTGATCTTATTGATGTTAATAAAATATTTATGCCTACAAATTTAAAGCTATTTTAGCATATGACAAGGTATTTATCAATGAGCTCATTATTTTATAAATACATTTTATATTTCGCAATAAACATTTCGTATTGATTATAGATATTACAAAATATATACATCGACTAATATGATGCGAAAATTTCCGCTTCTAGCCTCTAAATACATATAATTTAATCGCATTTGCTATCTATAACTCGAAATACTATGTTCTTTAATCTTATCCTCACAAATTTGTCTTTCTTAAAAAACAACACTGGGAAATGAAATTTTTATATTCATATACACAAAAAAATAGGCATGTTAACCTTTATTTATGTAGAAAGAAAATGTTGAGCATTATATTAACAGCCTATACAATTATTTTCATTTTTTACTCAACAAATCATATAAAGTTTTTTCACTCTTTTTAACATTAGCTTTTTGATGATATATTTTGATTGCAGAAACCAACGTATGTATGTCTGAAAAATACCCCTTAACAAATTTATAACTTTTAACATAGGCATACTTTAAGTTTAGTTTACAATAGTCACTCGGCTTCTTTCTAGTTGCTTTATAATCATCATACTTATCTTCATTATGAATTATTAGCATTTCGATTTCAGGTGCCGTTATAACATTGATGACTTCAACTTAATCCTTATATAGCTTACTCAATTTAAATTTTTCTCTTCTTGAGTCCAAAATGCGATAAACTGTTATTTTTCTATTAAAATTCTTTCTTAAATAATCTTGCTCAAATTTTTGAGCCGAACGAGTTCTAATGATCTTCTCATCTAAAAGCTGACCCTTTACAAAAATTATAGCATTATTATCAAGCAAAGTATCCATTATGGCTTGTTCCGCTCCACCTTCACATATACAAGCTATGATATTATCATCCATAGTCTCTACACCTCGCTAGCTTTTGGAGCCTTTGTAAGTGCTCGTTTAAAGTTTATATATGACTTGTAAGGTGGAGTGGTATTTTCTAAATAACCACTTTGAAATAAATCGCTTTTTTTAACATCATTTCTCTTTAATAGGTCTGATAAATTTTCAATATTAATACCACTCGTATTCTTTATTATATATATTGTCATTTCTTTCAAGAATATCTAACAATTCTACATAGTGGGTTGAAAAAATCAAAACAGCTCCGGTTGTATTAATTTCACTGTCCATAAAAAATCTTATTAATGTAGAAACAATTTCTTTATTAAATTGCACTAAGCTAAGTGGAAAATTTCCAAGTATTCTTAATCCGTTAAGATCTGTCCAATTGATTGAATCAATTACATTTAAAGAAGTATTTTGCTTTTTATTATATGCAATCATAACACTTACATCATCCAACAAAAACAACTCATCTTCTTTTCTTTCCTCTGTTGGAGAAATATTCGAAAAGTCAAACAAATCATTTTTTGAACGTACAGAATTTATTGACTTCGTCCAAAGTGTTTCACTTGAAATAAAATATTTACTTTTTAATTCATTTTTCAATTCAGACTTAAAGCGATTTGTTTTTATTACCGATTTTAACCTAGACAACTTTCCATCACTAGAAACAAAAAAGATATTAAAAGTAACTTCATCATGTTCTTCTAAGCCTTCTAAAATTTCAATCCAGATGCTTGTATCTTCAAAACTTTCATATTCACACTCATCTCCTATTCATGTTTTTACCACACTATATTATAGTATAAAAGTCAATGATTTACACACATAAAAACGTCATTTCCGTTTTTATGTGTATAAACTCAGTTGCGTAATTGGAATGTTTAATTTAAGATAACTGCTTAAATACTACTTCAGCTGTTCTTGACCTAATTTGGTATCTCAAATTAGGCTGTTTTCAATCACAACAAAGATATATCGCAAGCATTGATGATACAATGTCATTTTTATTTGGTGAAATAGTATTATATTCAAAGTGTAGTCGAAAGGCAAAAAAACGCCGTAAACCTAAAATTTATAAGGATTTACGGCGTTGTTTTGTTTATTCCCACTCTTTATTTTCTAACATTCGTTAAATGCTAAATGGCTTAATATAAGGGTTTTGATACAGCACAATTTCGTTCTGTTCGTTCCATTAGTACCAGTTCAGATATTTTTTTACCCATTCC
>JAAYPF010000174.1 GCA_012519925.1 Clostridiaceae bacterium | reverse complement strand
GTTAAGACCCTAGAGTTGGCATGCGAAGTGAGCTTAGAAATTTCACGATTACGAACAAGGATGTTCGTAAAGCGTACTCATAACAAGGATGTTATATAGGACGCGGTCGTGAAATTTCTTAGCGAACGAGCATTGCCAACTCTTGGGTTAGCGTAGAATTCCGTAGCCTTTCATGACCACAGCCAAACTGGACTATCAAGCACAAGAATATTGTAAGTGACTATATATACTTAGTCTTATATTAAAATATATTGAAAAATGGGGAAACTCAAACTCAATATATATTGACGATAGATAACCCAAAGTGTATAATTCTGCTTAAAATCGATAAAGGATAAGACAAACTAATGGAACAATTATTTCACAAGCTCGATTTCCTCCATAAATGCAATGATGGTTCAGTAGTTATTAATGGAGATTGCATGGCTATCTTGCCGAACATAAAAGATAAATCAGTGGATTTGATATTTGCAGATCCACCGTACAATTTAGGAAAAGACTATGGCAATGACAGTGATAACTGGGAAGATAAGAGTGAGTATCTAAAATGGTGCTATGCGTGGATAGGTGAGTGTTTCAGAGTCTTAAAGGACAACGGTACTATTTATTTGATGAATTCCACCCAAAACATTTCATATATAGACATTTACATTCGTGAAAATTATAATGTCATAAATAATATTGTATGGTATTATGACAGTTCCGGAGTTCAGTCAAAACATAAGTACGGTTCGCTATATGAACCGATAATTATGGCAAACAAATCGGCAAAATCGGGATACACTTTTAATGGTGAGGATATAATGGTGGAAGCAAAGACCGGAGCTGTTAGAAAGCTTATTGATTATAGAAAATCACCGCCACAACCTTATAATTGCAGGAAAGTTCCGGGAAATGTATGGGAATTTCCGCGAGTACGTTACAGAATGAGTGAATATGAGAAGCATCCTTCGCAAAAACCGGAAGCACTATTAGAAAGAATTATTAAGGCTTCAAGTAATTTAGGAGATGTTGTGCTTGATCCTTTTTCCGGAACATTTACAACTTCAGTGGTGGCAAAAAGGCTAGGACGTAAGGTTATTGGTATAGAGCTAAGTGAAAATTATTATAAAATTGGCCTTAGACGTGCACTAGGTTTAAGTGAAAATTAGCTGTAATGCAAAAGGTACCAATTATTATTAAAGAGGGAGCAATTTCAATGGATTTGGTTTCTTTGGTAAGGGCTTCAAAATATGATAAAACAACAGTACGCCAGGCACTAGAGAAAACTCTTGAGAATTTAGGCGGAATCGAAAAATTCATTAGACCGGGTATGAAGGTGGCACTTAAGGCAAACTTAGTAATGAAGAAAAAGCCAGAAGAGGCTGCAACTACTCATCCTGTATTTGTTGGAGAGCTTGCACGTATAATAAAGAATGCTGGGGCTGAGGTGCTAATTATTGATAGTCCCGGCGGTCCATATACCCGTTCAAGGTTAGAGGATATATATATGGGTACTGGCATGAAAGCAGTGGCAGAGGAAATTGGGGCACAGCTCAATTTTGACACTTCCGAAGTTGAGGTTGAGAATGCTGAGGGTAAATTCATTAAAAGGCTTAAAATACTAAAACCTCTAGTAGAGGCTGATCTTGTAATTAACCTCCCAAAGCTTAAGACACATGGTCAAATGGTTTACACCGGAGCTGTAAAGAATATGTTTGGGGCTATAGCGGGAATATCAAAGGTAGAGTATCACTTTAACATGAAGGAGTATGACAGATTTGCGGATACCCTGATAGATATTTTCCTTAGTACTAAGCCAGCTTTGAGTATCATGGATGCAATAATTGGTATGGAAGGTGCAGGACCTACAGCTGGAGTGCCAAAAGAAATAGGAGTCATACTTGCTTCTGAGAGTGCCTTTAGCTTAGATATGGCTGCTCTAAATATTATAGACACTGATCCTAAAAGAGTTCCGCTACTGAAGAATTCAATTGAACGGGGATTATGTCCTAACAGTATTAGTAAAATTAAATTAATTGGAGAACCTATTGATAGTGTTAAGGTCAAAGACTTTGATGTTCCTGCTCTAGAAGGACTTAAGGAGATTAGATTTGTAGAAAATGAATTTCTCAAGTCACTTACTGGATTTATACTCCCGAAACCTGTATTCTTAGCGAATAAATGTATTGGCTGTGCTGATTGCGTGAGAAGTTGTCCTCCTAACGCTATCGAGATGAAAAACAAAAAGCCCGAAGTTAAACTCTCTAAATGTATAAGATGCTTTTGCTGCCAAGAATTATGTCCCGCAAAGGCTATTGTTATAAAACGAAACAAGGTAATAGATAAGCTAGTAAAATCAGCGGCATCGGCATTTATGGATATAAAAGGAAGAATCAAGTAACACGCTCCTGGTGCTTTTTTTGATTTTAGTATTGAAAAACAGGACTTAATAAGATATTCCCATCTTTGACAGTTAAGAAGAATGAAAGAGGCAATAAACCGCTCAATTATGCGTTTATAGCCTCTTTTTGATTTTCGTTAAATGTTGTATGTAAATGGAGCAGTATTAAAAATAAAATAATAAACGAAAGGATGGTTTTAGTATGTCAGAAAATATTAAGCGTTTATCGGATTATGTCAATCACCCAAAAGAGGAAGGCGTTTTAATGAAGCACTTCTTCTGCAGTACTGACAATGACAGACTCAACAATCTGGAGGTTAAAATTGAAGCTGGAAAACAAATTTTAGCTCATGTTCATGATAATTCTTCGGAATTCTACTATGTTGTTGAAGGTGAAGGCGAATTTCTCATAGACGGAGAATGGAGACCGATAAAAAAGGGTGATGCTCTAAAAGCCCCAATGGGTATGGAACACGGCGTTAAAAACACCAGCAGCCAGCCACTGTATTTATTTTCAACATTTAGCCCACCAACCAGGTAATGTAAATAGCAAGGCAATTAAATATGTATAAAACAAGGCAAGAGCAGGCAGACATTGATTTTGACCTTGTTTTTATTTAAAAGATAAATATAACACATAGAAGGAGGAAAAAAATGATCCATGAAATAGAACCAAGAGTTTTTAGCAACCAATTTCAATATAAAAAAGCCACTATGATTCAAACATACGCAGGGTAAGTAATTTTACTCCTGTCATTAGATAAGCTACGAAAGCTAGTCTCAATTTTGATTGAAGTCAAGCCTTTTACGCATAATATCAGGTGATAGTTCCGGTTGGTATCAGGCCAGTAGCACTTGTACATTTTTAATATCACTTTAACTTACAATTAATTAACATTAAAAAAAATAAAAAATACTATTGACTTTTCAGTGATACATCTGCTACAATGTTAAAGCGTGCTAGGGATTATACTCAAAGCACTGGCAAAATATATGGCGGCGTGGCTCAGTTGGCTAGAGCATGCGGTTCATACCCGCAGGGTCGTTGGTTCAAGTCCGACCGCCGCTACCATTATCTGGCCCATTGGTCAAGTGGTTAAGACACCGCCCTTTCACGGCGGTAACAGGGGTTCGAGTCCCCTATGGGTCACCATAAAACTTGGGCGCTTAGCTCAGCTGGGAGAGCACCTGCCTTACAAGCAGGGGGTCATAGGTTCGAGCCCTATAGTGCCCACCAAAAGAAGAAACTATACATTAGATGTATAGTTTCTTCTTTTATGTATATGAAGCTTAAAATAAACACTTAGAATTTATATAAATTCCATAATTAAAAAAGCTACAGCAATAAAACAGAGAAAAAATCTACATTAAGGCATTAACTTGTTTGACACTCAAACAATAGGCACTTCTCTAAATATGGTTTCCAAAATCACAGCACCACCAATTCAGCAGTCACTCAAGGTTTTAACTCATAAGCAAATCAAATTGTTTCTTGTTCCCTCCATAACATTGAACAAAAAAGTTATTGACTAAAGTCTACAAAATTCCCACTCATATTCAAGATTTTAAACTTCAATTAAAAATTAGAGCACACTTATCTAAGTTGTTTTTTACATAGCCCAAAGTTATGTTTTGTGGATAAGTGTCAGAATAATTTTAGTTTTCCACAACCGAATTTGACAAATAATTTTCGGTATATGTCCTATAATCATTCATGCAAGCAAAATTAAAATTTATATAGGAGGTCACAAAAGATGAAAACACAAGCTATTCCATACCCAAAATTAGGTGATGTAGGAAAGGTGTATGAAAGAACAAAAGAGGGGTTAATGTTAGATGTTTCAATTTCGAAAAGCAATGCAATTATACTTCTGATTAGTTTTATGTTAGGAAGAATATCTCTTTTTCAAGGATTTATGCCCTTTGGAATTGCTTTTTTTATTGCAGCATCAAGTACAAGGATAAGCAGAATTTTGATGGGACTTGCAGTTTCAATAGGAATGATTACAGGCGGTGGTTTTGAGCAGGTTTATATAACAGTTACTTCAATAGTAATATTTAGTGCTTTAGAAATGTTATTTGCAAATACAAAATCGAAAAACAACGGATTAAAGATTCCGATAATTGCCTTTGTAAGTGTGAGTATACCTCAAATGGTTATGGTCTTTTTTCAAGGCTTTCTATTATATGATACATTAAAAAGTATATGCTATTCAGGTCTGGTTTTTGCTTTGGTATTTATATTTAAAAATTCAATATCTATAATTGAGGGGACAAAAAAGCGGAATGTTTTTTCTAATGAAGAAATGATAAGTATTGCCATGCTAATGACCTTAACTCTAGCAGGTATTGGCAATGTTCAACTCGCGGGGATGAATCTTATAAACGTTATGGGTATTTTGGCGATTCTATTATTTAGCATGAGTGCAGGTCCAGGAGTGGGAGCGGCAGTAGGCGTCATAGTCGGCTTGGTAGTAAACATGACTAATCCTGGTGTGCCGATGGTGATTGCATCTTATGCGTTTTGTGGTTTGCTTTGTGGTGTGTTTAAAAGTTTAGGAAAGGTTGGTGCTTGTCTGGGCTTTATTGCTGCAAATGCCTTATTAACATTATACTTAAATGGTTCTACAGAGATACTTATTTATATAAAGGATATTTTGGCAGCAGTGCTAATAGTTCTGTTCATTCCAAAAAAAATTATGACAAATACCTTAGAATACTTCACAGCTTCTACTGTTGGCACGAGGGACAAGCAAGGTTATAGTACAAGGATTAAAGAGCTGACTATAGATAGGCTTAATAAGTTCTCAAAGGCTTTTGGAGAATTGTCAAAAACCTTCAGTGAAATATCTCAAACCTCTACAGCAACAAGTAAACAAGATATAACTTCGCTTTTTGACAGGGTTGCAGATAAGGTTTGCAAGGATTGTAGTCTTTGTATGCATTGCTGGGATAGGAATTTCTACAATACCTATCAGGTAATGTTCAAAATTGTAGAAAAACTTGATGATAAAGGCTATATAAATGAAGAGGATATTCCGGATTATTTCATGGATAGGTGCGAGAGAATAAGTGACTTTGTAAGACAGGTTAATAATGTGTACGAGCTATTTAAAGTAAATCTTGTTTGGAAAAACAGGGTGGGAGAGAGTAGAGGCCTTATGTCACAGCAATTGGATGGACTCTCTAGAGTGATTGCAAACCTTGCAAACGAGATTGATTATGATGTGAAATTTAAAGGTGATTTAGAGGATCGATTGTTGGTGGAACTGGATAAAGCGGGAATTAAGGCAAATGATGCAGTGATATTTCAAAATAAATGGGGTAAAAATGAAGTTACAATTTTTCATAAAGGATGTGGTGGAATAAGAAATTGCATAAATAATATTGAAAAAGTAGCCACGGGAGTAATAGGCAGGAAGATGATAAAGGAAAGTAATGAATGTGTACAAAATCACAAAACAGGAATCTGTACGTTAAAGCTTGTTGAAGAAGAGACCTTCAGAGTTACCACTGGAGTTGCAAGGCTAGGAAAATATGAATCGAGTGTATCGGGAGATAATTATACCTTTATGAATACTGGAGATGGTAAATACATTGTGGCACTTAGTGATGGAATGGGATCAGGACAGAAGGCGGATTGTCAAAGTAGAGCGGCGATAAGCTTACTTGAGCAATTTATGGAAACTGGTTTTGATAAGGATACAGCCATTAAACTTATTAACTCAATCCTTGTTTTAAAATCCGATGATGACTCCTTTGCAACCATCGACTTGTCTGCCATCGATTTGTATGACGGAAAGGTAGAGTTTGTTAAAATAGGAGCAGTTTCTACATATATAAAAAGACCAGATAGGGTGGAAACGGTAAAAACTGTTTCATTACCAGCAGGAATTTTAAGTGATATTGAGACGGAGATGATATGCAAAAATGTAAGCAATGGAGATTTTATAATTATGGTAAGTGATGGGATTATAGACTCTTTCAAATCGGAAGAGGGAGGGGAAAAATCACTCGTAAACTATATTGAAGAAATAGAAAATGTCAATCCACAAGGAATTGCAGATATTATATTAAATAAGGCATATTCGAATAGCGGTAACAAGGCAATAGATGACATGACAGTGCTAGTAGCAAAGGTCTGGAAAAAAGTTGGGTAAAAATATGTATAAATGTCACTGAAATGCCGTAAACTATCTCCGAATATATCTTATGGAGGGAATTTATGGTCTGTGATGATACTAAGCGTGTTGTAATAATTAAGAACATTTCTTCAAATATTGTTGAGGAAGCAATACTTGTTTTGAGAGATAAGAAATCTAGCTCAAATAAAAATAAAAATATGATAATTACATCCGCAAATAGCTCTAGAAAAGCAAATAATTACTTGCTTCGTGAAGCTGAAGACATAATCAACAATTTTGCAAAGGAAAGAAACTTAAAAGGTGGTTTTATTCATGAGTTGAACTTAAGACCTTTTAATCCAGATAAGACGCGGATGAACACATTTATAAATCTTGCTCTTGTCGCAAGTATTGCTCTTTTGTTATTTGTTGTTGCAAAAATATTTTAGACATGTATTTGGTAGTTTAATATTATTTCATTGATTTTACAGTTATTTAGTTGTATTATTAATAGTAAATAATTAAGGATTTAAAGAAATAACAAGCTTTAAACTAAATACTTCTTAGACATAATAAATTTTGTTTTAAAACTGTTAAATATCATATTTTGCTGTTCTTTACCTGCAAATTTCTGTATGTGGATATTGATAAAGCTTGTTATTAATCTAAAATCCTAAGGAGAATTTATGTGAAGAGACCGACTTTTTTAGATATATTGCTTTTTCCAAAAGCTTATTTTGCAAAGTTAACCGATAAGCTTCCAAGCCTGTTTCTAGGGATTGTATTTGTGGGTTTGTCGAATGCTGTATTCCTACTTATAGACCGTATCCCGGTGATATTTTTCAACAAGATGCCTAATGTATTGATGTTTAACTCTACACTAGCACTTTGTATTGCCGTATTATTAGGTCTTATAGATATTGTTTTCTTTTCCATTCCCCTATTTGATTTGTTTAAGTTTTTTAGGGTGAAAGAAAGAGTTAAGAACATAAATGCCCAGTTGATTAAGTTGATGAAAGTTTACATATCTGCTCACTTTATTATTGTCCCTGTACAGGCTTTTTTTGTTGCTACCATTCGATTGTCTAAATGGGCAGGGATGTCTTCAGGTTTCAGTATAACGATGGCACTAATTGAGTTTATATTAATGCCTGTTTGGTTGGCAGCAATAGTAGCTAGGGGGATAAACACAATCTATGATTTTGACGACAGATTAAAGAGTATGATATTCGTAATTGTTTATGGTTGGTATCTATTATTGTCCTATGCACTGAGTTTTACTATTGGTAATTGGATTCCACTACTTTTTAAATAAATTGTAATCCGTTTTTTTCATATATGTGTCAGTTGCCAATATGAGATTATTGGATTATAATGTTATGGTGATAGGCTTAAGTCTCGGTGGTCTAATGGATAAGATAGTGGATTCCGGTTCCACTGATACGGGTTCGATTCCTGTCCGGGACGCCAAATTTATTATCAGCAGATATTATAAGTTAGACGGTGTTTATTTTCCATCCTTTATTGGCTACAAACCACTATTAATAATGTGTTGTGAAAAAACTAACGCTCGACATTGCAGCGGAAATGTGGTAAAATACAATTAGGTAAAAAAATACATAACCATCTTTAATTTCTATATATTTTACATAACAACTTATTATTACAATTGCCCTGTTATTTAGATCAACATGCGGTAATTGGTATAATTTTCTCTTAAGTGCAAAATCAATTATTGCAGTATAAAGTTTAAACCCAAAGGGGGAAGAATTATGGGGACATATAAGGAACGTTTGACCCAGAAGATTAATAATGCTACTTTATGTACTGCATCTGTGAGCTCGGACATGATTAGATGGAGAGATGTTGAAGTGGATGATATATCGACATCAGGGCTTACTTTTTATACGGATAAGGAATATGAAATAGGACAGTTATTGAGTTTTGACTTAAAAGTGTATAGTATGCTTACTCAATTTGACATCCCGCTTAGGGGATATATTGTCGAAGAGAAAAATGTTGCCGTTGATGGCTTTTGTTACATTGCAAAATATGAAAATATTGAAGAGCATGTAAAAATACAATTAGATGAAATTTTTAAATCTAATATAGTTGCTAAAGCGACTTCTGAATTTGCTACAGGTGATGGGATTTACTCGTTCGTATTAAACCCGCGAAATAAAGCTGTAAAGGTATGATGAATTATAATCTTTTTGTAACAATAATTAGACAGCTATTATTTGAAATTAACTAATTTTAATAGATTTTAAGAAATCTTTTTTTTTACCTAATTAGAGGTGTAAATTGCCTATTAGACTCCTTCAAAAATAACCTATACAAAAATTGATTTACAAAGCTCATTTTAAAAGCATATATGCTTTTAAGCAATGGAACATTATTTACTGAAGTTATGGTAAAATAATTATTGTTTTGTTAAAATGTATGAGCTGTGATAAGGTTATATCTTTTCAAAGAGCGTATTAGATTTCTCAATATTGAGTTATAAAAATACAAGCTTATTGAAAAGACTATTGGTAGGGAGGATAAATATGAAGATTGGTAATGTGTTGTTAGAGAATAATGTCTTTTTAGCTCCTATGGCAGGAGTTACCGATATGCCCTTTCGAATATTATGTAAAGAGCAGGGTTGTGGGCTATTATATACAGAGATGATTAGTGCGAAAGGTATTTATTACAATGATATAAAAAGCTTTAAATTGGCACATATTGACCCTGTCGAAGAACCCACTGCATTGCAAATATTTGGATCCGAACCAGATATTATGGCAAAGGTTGCTGAAAAATTAAGCCAGTTAAATACTGCTATCATAGATATAAATATGGGTTGTCCTACTCCTAAAATAACAAAAAACGGTGAAGGAAGTGCTCTTTTGAGAAATCCTGAACTGGTTGGCAAAATTGTTAAAGAAGTATCTAAAGCATCAAGTAAACCTGTAACTGTTAAGATTCGTAAGGGCTGGGACGATAATAGTGTTAATGCAGTTGAGATTGCGAAGATAGCGGAAGATAATGGTGCGGCTGCTATAACTGTTCATGGAAGAACTAGAGAACAGTTTTATTCTGGTAAAGCTGACTGGGAAACAATTAAAAACGTAAAAAAAGCTGTATCTATTCCGGTTATTGGTAATGGAGACATATTTAGCGAGGAAGATGCCTTGAAAATGCTTAAGGACACCGGTTGTGATGCTGTGATGGTAGGCCGTGGAGCACAAGGGAATCCATGGATTTTTAAGAAGATTACAAATCATCTAAAATCCAACGTGAAATTATCCGATATAAGTAGTAAAGGTAGAATTGAAATGATAAAAAGGCATATGCAAATGCTTGTAAATATTAAAGGAGAAGTTTCGGGAATTAGAGAAATGAGAAAGCATATTGCATGGTATGTCAAGGGAATGAGGAATTCAGCAGCACTTAAAGAAAAGGTGTTTCGTGCAGTTTCTCAAGAGGAAGTTATATATTTACTTGAGGAATTTTTAAGGAATATAGATACCGCAGATTAGAAATATGTATTAAGGTCATTTCGAAAAGTAACCTATCATAAGTACCTTACATAAAATCAAGTTTTTATGTAAGACATTTCAAAAAATAACCTATACAATATTTAGGTCACAAAGCCCAGCAAATCTATTTTTTGTAAGGATAAGTGACTAGTTATTTTTTGGGAATTACCTAAAATACTAATTGAGTTCGATATAAAATATTGATTTTAATACATCAGAATGATAATATAGATACTATAGAAAGTTAATATGGTGTCATCGTTTTATAAATAATACTTAAGGAGTAGATAAAATGGTAAGCTTCCCTTTCATTAAAAACAGCCTTATAAGTATTGATATAGGTTTTAGGAACATAAAAATCGTTGAAGTTGACTTGGGAAAAAACAGTGAAATATTTATCAAAAATTTCGGAATAGCTTCTACGCCAAAAGGATCTATAAAGAATGGTGCCATTAAAGACGTTAAAAGCGTTACTAATGAAATTAAAAAAGTAATGAATGAGATTAACGTCAAAGCGAAGAATGCAAAAATTGTTATGTCAGGTACTAATATCATTTCTCGTATCTTTTTGATAGATAAGATTCCAGGAGAAGATCTAGCTGTCGCAGTTAGAAATACTATTTCACAAAACATGCCCATTGATATGGATGCTCATCAGATAGATTATAAAGTTCTTCAGGAGCTTAGAGAAGGTGGAACTTCTAAACTCAAGGTTTTTGTGACAGCAGTTTTGAAGAGTATTATTCAAAGTTATATAGATATATTGATAGAACTTGGTTTGAAGCCTATATCGGTTGACATACCAGCAAACAGTACTGCTAAATTTTTCAATAGAGATATAATGGTAACTGAAAGTGAAACTTGGTTTAAGAAAAAGAAATACAGTAAGTTGAGTCAAAATACATTTGCAGTTATAGATTTTGGTTCGGAGACAACTATAGTAAACATTTTGAGGGACAGGGTACTTGAGTTTAACAAGGTTATACTCAGAGGAAGTAGTAATCTCGATGAAGCGATTGCTGCGAAGCTGACTAGAAAGCTTGATGAATCTGAGTTGCTTAAAAAAATGTATGGTATGGAACTTCCGGAGATTAATACTGGTGAAGAACAGGAAAAAATATATCAAAGCATAAAAGGTGTAGTTGATGATATTATAAAGCAGATTTTCCAATGCTTTGAGTTTTATGAAAAAAGATGTTATGGCGATAAGGTAGGTAAAATCTATATTATAGGCGGAGGTTCTTTGCTTAAGGGATTGAGAGAATATATGGAGGATATATTTACAGTACCCATTTATCCTGTTAGCCTACTAAGCATTGAAGGTATTGAAATAAACCAAGGCTTAGATGGTGAGAGGTTAAACTACTTGATAAACTCCGTGGGAATAACTTTATAATGTGTAGGTAAATATAAAACGACACATTTTAGTGTCGTTTTTTGATATATTTAAATTAATGAAATGGTTTTAGGGAATTACAATTCCCATTTCAAAGAATATAATGACTACAAATAAGGAGAATTTTTATGCACGATGTTTCAAAAGAACATATAGTAAGTCTTACAGGGAAGGCACCAAGAGAATCACAAGTGGAGATGACAGAATTAGTTTTGCCAAATGATACTAACCTATTAGGAAATCTTCTAGGTGGCAGATTGATGCATTGGATTGACATAGCGGGTGCAATGGCAGCTTCAAGGCATGCAGAACGTATTGTTGCAACCGTTGCATTAGATAGTCTTGATTTCAGGCATCCTGTACGAATGGGAGAGTTGGTTATTTTAAAAGCGAAAATCACATGGACAGGTAGGACTTCCATGGAAGTTACTGTTAATGTTTTTGCGGAGAATATAAAGTCGGGTAAAACTATATTGACCAATAAGGCATTTATAACTTTTGTTGCCTTAGATGATGCTGGGAAACCTGTGCCAGTGCCACCTATTATACCTGAAACTGAAGAAGAGAAGATTAATTTTTCTCAAGCAGAGGTGAGGCGGCAGGAAAGATTGAAGAAGAAAAGTATAGAAGAAAATAATGGACTTACTCCATAACAGTGTTTTATTGTTAGATTAGTTTTATTTAAAAACTTTTTAGTTTCTGTGGTGGTCTTTGCTATTAGAAGGTTGTGAAGTTTGCTTTATACAAAGAATAAAAACTACGGGGCATCGAGCCCCTTAGTTTTTGCTCCTTTCATTTCACTCCAAGGAGCGTAACTACAATAAAAAGGGGCACAAGCTGCCCCTTTTATAGTACTTTATTTAAATAACCCTTTTTGCTCCTAGATATCTTTGCGTATAATATGGTGAACTCAAATTTGATATTGTAACTTTACCAGCACCGGAACTCGCATGAATAAACTGATTGTTTCCAATATAAATTCCCACATGAGAGGGACCGGATTTATATGTGGTAAAAAACACAAGATCGCCTCTTTTTAGTTGTGATTTTGGTATCCAATATCCTGAGTTATATTGGGTGCTTGCTGTACGTGGTATAATGATATCATTTTTAAGCATAACATAATGAGTAAACCCCGAACAGTCAAATCCTGATGGTGATGTACCGCCCCACACGTAAGGTACACCATAATAGCTTTTTGCTTTTAATATTACCATGTCTTCTTTTATATGTCTTGATGTTGTAGGTCCTACAATTCCATCAACTCCGATATTCTTATCTCTTTGGTAGTTAACAACCGCTTGGCGTGTTAGGCTACCGAAGTACCCTGTGGAATTGGCATACAAATAACCGAGAGCTCTTAAATCATTTTGAAGATTATATACTTCTCCTGTTCTCATACCTTGCCTTAATAGTATTCGTTCTGAATGATAGTCTGCATAGGCTGTGTTTACCAACGTAAAAGCAGATATTATCACAGACATAACTAAAGTTACTAAAAAAACTCCTATTTTTCTTTTCATTATAATTCTCCTCTCTAAGCCTACGAGGTTAGTTGACGGGTTAGGAGAGAGCGGATTTCCCCCACGTGTTATTATAAAAACAGTTTAACCCCAAAATTGATCCCCCGTTCCTTTTCCTATTAAAGGATTAGGCTCTATAATATATTTGTTTTTCAGATATTGTCTTGATAGCTGTAGGAGCACTAAGCAGTTTTTATTGCCTATTAAAAAGAGGCAAAATAAAAACAGCTGCTTAAATTATTTGTATCAGCTATTTGTATGCAAAGTTTTATTGGTGACGATTACCCATTATAAGTGACACAGCAATATGAATCAACCTGTAATATATACCATGGTAATTATGCTCAGACTATACCGGGATTTCAAAAAGGGGATTCCCCTTTCTAGGTTTTAGGAGGGTGCTCAGGCTGGTCGTTTCGCTACGCTATACTGCTTGCCTATACAACCTAAGATACGAAGCATCCATCGAAGGGAACAATAAGGTTCCCTAGCAAACAAGAAAATTCATGAGCAAAGCGAATTTTCTTGGAGCATAGGAATTTTTTCGAAATGTCAATTACCAGTTATTTTTTTAGAACAAACTAAATATTAATAAGAGGGACAATTTTTTTAGGAGAAAGCATGTGGGGAAAAAGTCATTTGTGGGAAGTGCAATAGTTTTAATGATTGCAGGTTTTGTAGTAAAAATATTAGGCTTTATATATAGAATATATCTTTCAAATCTTATTGGGGCAGAAGGGATGGGGCTTTTTCAGCTGATATCACCTATATATTCCTTAGTCATTTTGACTTTAACTTCAGGTATTTCAATTGCTGTTTCAAAAATGGTTGCTGAGCAAATGGCAAAAAATCATTTGGTGAATTTAAAACGTATTACTTCGTGTGCATTATTTTTAGTAATTTCGTCAGGAATAGCAGTTGCGGTACTTATGTTTGTGTTTATTGACCCAATTGTTAATGTTATTTTAAAAGACTCGAGAACATACTATGCAATGCTTTTGATGATACCATGCATACCGATTGTGGCCGCGGCTTCAGCATTAAAGGGCTATTTCTATGGCATACAGGATGTGGTACCAACAGCATTTTCACAAATAGCAGAACAGGTGGTACGAATAACACTTGTCATAACGATGGCAGGATATTTCTTAAATATTGGATTGGAATACGCATGTGCACTGGCGACCTTGGGTATGGCTGTTGGTGAAATATCAAATTTAGGGGTGCTTTTAGTAGTATATAAGCTGAAGAAAAATAAAAACTCCAACAGCAACCAAAGAGGGTTCATTAGAAAAAGGTATATAGTACGAGATTTAGTAAAGGTATCTACTCCTATTTCATTCAACAGGTTGATAACATCAATAATGTCAGCGATAGAAATGATTTTGATACCTAGAATGTTATTAGCTGGGGGGCTAAATTATCAAAATAGCATGGAAGAGTTTGGGAAGCTTATGGGAATGGCTATGCCCTTGGTTTTTTTCCCTTCATTGGTAACATCATCTTTAGCTACAACTCTTGTACCTGCAATTTCAGAAGCTATGTCCGTCAAAAGCTATAAAACTGTGAATTATAGAATGTCAATGTCAATTCAATTGAGCGTTATTCTTGGATTCATATTTACATCTATATTTATAGTTTTCCCTAATGAGATAGGTGATATGCTTTATAGGAAAGAAAATATAGGAGAAGTATTGTATTTATTGTCTTTTACAAGCGTGTTTATTTATTTACAACAGACATTACTGGGCATAATGAATGGTCTTGGAAAACAAGGCATTTGTTTGAGAAATTCAATGGTGGGATATGTTATAAGAATTGCTTTTGTAATATACCTAATTCCGGTATATGGGATTAAAGGCTATATTGTAGGAATGGTTGTGAGCTCTGCCGTTGTTTGTGCACTAAACTTAGGGACCGTAGTAAAAACTACAGGTATGATTTTAGATATAAGAAATTGGCTGATTAAACCCGGAATTATAGGAGTAATAATGTTCGTTATAGGTAGATATGTTTTTTATTTCTTCACAATATTTAAATTAAGTGGGATACTAACTATTCTTATGGCGATATTCGGTAATGTTCTTATAGCATTTATATTGCTGTTTTTATTTGGCGTGCTTGATAAAAAAGAGATGATGAAGCTTATTGGTATTAGTTCAAGAACCTAAATTTAAAAAAGGCTATTTTATTGATTTATCAGCACTTTCAAAAAGCAGGAATATAGGTTTTTTTATTCTTTAGCAATGTCAAAAGTTACTACAGGAAAAGTCATGCACACCTAGGCTAAACATTTCATAAACTAAATTGTATAGAAATCATTTGAAAACTAGAAAAAAAAGTAGATAAATGATACTAATCAAAACCTAAGGTCAAAGATGGTCAAAATCAAATTTTGAAAATAGTATTCAGACATGATATAAATATATTGTAAGGTCAAAGAAAGTCAAAGTTAAAAACAAGTTAATTTTTATGGAGGTGTTTTATATGTTTGGACTTACGCCGTATAATAGAAAAAACTGTGGAATATCTACAAGAGGAGATGTTTGGAATGTTAGCAGAAGTATTTTTGAAGATTTTTTCAATGACTCGTTTTTTAAAGGAGCGTTTCTTCCAGCAACCGAAATTAGAGCCGATATTCGTGAGAACGAAAAAGAATATGTATTAGACATTGAGATTCCTGGAACTAAAAAAGAAGACATAAAACTTAATTTAAGGGATGACGTTCTTACGGTTTCTGTTGACCGTAATGAGGAAGTAGATGAGGAAAAAGGAAACTATATTAGGAAAGAACGTAGGTATGGTTCATTGAGCAGAAACTTCTACGTCGAGAATATTAAGGCAGAGGATGTGAAAGCTAAGTATAACGATGGTATTTTGACGGTAACACTTCCTAAAGAAAAGGAAAGTAAAATCAATACTTATCAAATAGACATCCAATAGTTAAAAAATTAAATTCCTAACAAAAAATGAAAGTTCGAAGCTTAGAAGGAGTTTAAAATTCGTCTAAGTTTCGAACTTTTATTTTGTATATACTTATGTTTTTGTAATAAAATCCGAATTTCTGAGTATATATAATGTGCATTGATTATTGAGCCAATGTTAAATTTAGATTACATCTATTGAGAATAATGGAAAATTATAGTATAATAATCCGTAACACTATTATTTGGGGGAGTATAGTTTGAGAGGAGGGTTATGAATGAATAATTTCACACAGAAGTTAAAAATGGAGATTGTTGAGAAAAACTCACTACTTAATTCCTTCGACCTAAACTATGACTCTAACAGGGAACGTGCAGAAAACGTCAAAGTCCAGTTGGATAGCCTTCTTTATCAGTATTATAAGACACTTAGATACGCTGATGAAGAAGTGTAGAAAAAGAAGAGTTTGCATCATAGGAGACCTAGAAGAGTGTAGGATACACAAACTTATTTAAACTAGACTTAAGACCGGAAAGAATGTAATGTTCTTCCGGTCTTAAGGTTGTTATTTGAGGGGCATTTATTTAATCATATGTATATCCATATTTATCTGATTATAGCATTTTGATCATCGTAAAGAGTGCCGTTTACATTGACAACCATATTATCCATTGAAGGTAAACCGCTCACAGTAAGACCCT
>JAAYPF010000173.1 GCA_012519925.1 Clostridiaceae bacterium | reverse complement strand
GCGTAGAATTCCGTAGCCTTTCATGACCACAGCCAAACTGGACTATCAAGCACAAC
Source organism: Clostridiaceae bacterium (assembly GCA_012519925.1). Taxonomy (GTDB): domain Bacteria; phylum Bacillota; class Clostridia; order Acetivibrionales; family Acetivibrionaceae; genus Acetivibrio. Next base: position 14,472 of record JAAYPF010000173.1, on the reverse strand, counting down.
AATATTGTAAGTGACTATATATACTTAGTCTTATATTAAAATATATTGAAAAATGGGGAAACTCAAAAAAAGATTCAATATTGACTCTTGCATAAAGAAATGTTACCATAAAAAATATTAATGATTGTTCCTACATTTTTCAAAAAAGCGTCTTGTAAAGTTTATAATATAAGATTTATGAATAAAAGTTTACTAATAAACAATTTCTTTTGAGGAAGAATGGTGCTAAGTTTAATTATCTTAAAATGGAAGGTGAAACAATGTTTGTATCGAAAGCATTAAGTATTAACAGCAAAAATCATCTTGAAATTGGTGGTTGTGATTGTGTAGATCTTGTAAATAATTATGGAACTCCTTTATATGTATTAGATGAAAGCCTTATCAGGGAAAACTGCAGATTGTATAAAAATGCGATGGATAAGTATTATGACGGAAACGGCATGGTGCTATATGCAAGTAAGGCACTTTCTACAATGGCAATATGTAAAATAGTAGATCAGGAAGGTCTTGGATTTGACGTTGTTTCAGGTGGAGAGCTTTATACAACTATGAAGGCTGGAGTTTCAATGGATAAGATTTATTTCCACGGCAATAACAAGACCTATGAAGAATTGGAATTTGCTATTTCAAATAATATTAAACGAATTGTTGTGGATAATAGAGAAGAACTTAAAACAATAAATGAAATAGCAAAAAAACATGGTAAAATAGCTGATATTTCTTTTAGAATAAAGCCTGGAATTGATGCTCATACCCACGATTTTGTGCAAACAGGGCAAATTGATTCAAAGTTTGGAGTGGCTCTAGAGAATGGTGAAGCCTTTGAAATAATATCTGAAGCTTCAAAGATGAACAATGTAAAAGTGGTTGGAGTTCATTGTCATATTGGTTCTCAGATATTTGACCTTGAACCTTTCAGACTTACAGCAAAAGTAATGTTGGAGTTTATTGTGAAAATCAAAAACGATCTTGGACTTGTTATTGAAGAGCTAAACCTTGGCGGTGGTTTTGGCATAAAATATACATCGGAGGATGATCCTATAGAGTATGATCATTATATTGAGTCGGTTTCAAAAGTTGTAAGAAGCATATGTGAGCAAAAGGGTATGAAGCTTCCTTTCATTGTTATGGAACCTGGAAGATCAATAGTTGCTTCAGCTGGGATTACTCTATATAAGATAGGTGCTATAAAGGATATAAAAGATGTCAGAACCTATGTTTCAGTTGACGGTGGTATGACAGATAATCCAAGATATGCCCTTTACCAGTCAAAGTATGATGCAGTAATTGCTAACAGAGCAAATGCTCCAAGGGTTAAGGAGGTTACTATTGCAGGAAAATGCTGCGAATCGGGAGATCTATTGGCAAAGGATATTAAAATGCCTGAAATGCAAGTTGGTGACATATTAGCAATGCTTGCGACCGGTGCATATAATTATTCCATGTCTAGTAACTATAACAGGATACCAAAACCTCCAATTGTACTTGTGAAAAATGGGAAAGCAAGAGTGATTGTAAAAAGAGAAGATTATGATGATATTATAAGAAATGACATTATCCCAGAAGATTTATGAGATATACCCTTTTGAATAGGAATATCAACTGAGTTCGAGGTAGCTTAAGAATGAAGAGGGTAAGCAAAAAGGAGGTAAAGAGCACCTAAATTTTACTAAATTTAAGTGCTCTTTTTGTCATACATCTGATATAATTGATGTATTATAAAACAAAACATTTTTGGGGGAAAAAATGAATTTTAAAAAATTTCTTGCTTTTCTAACAGTGTATGCAGTAGTTATCATATCTGTTCCATTTATTTTTAATAATGCTTGGCTTAAAGATTTTCCACAAATGAAAACCTATGAAGGAGAACTAAAATTCTCAGGCGAGAGGGCCTATGAAGATGTAAAGTATATTGGGATTAACTTTCCACAAAGGGAGGTTGGAAGTGAAAATGCAGAAAGTTCTGCAAATTGGGTTTTCCACGAATTTGAACAGCTGGGTCTTGAAACGTACAAAGAGAATTTTGCCTGTAGGTCGATAGACAAACTTATAAAGGCGGCAATAGGAGAAACAACGAATGAGGGACTTGGTTTTGACAGTATTTCGATGGATGGATTGTTTTCACAGGTAGAAGGAATAAATGTTATAGGAGTAAGTAAAGGTAAAAGTGACCAGACTATTATTATAGGGGCTCACAGAGATACATTAGGTACATTAGAGGGAGCACAGGATAATGCTTCCGGTACCGCATCAATGCTTGAGCTTGCGAGAGTATTGACTAATGAAGAACACTATTATACTTATATGTTTATATCTTTTGATGGTGAAGAAATAGGCTTAAAAGGTTCGGAAGCCTTTGCTCGAAAGAACTCTTTAAAGAAGGTAAAGCTAGCACTGATTCTTGACTGTGTAGGTTATAAGGATGCGGACACAGTGGGACTATATCAATTTGCAAGTGCTAAGGGTGCCTCGCCGCTTTGGACCACTGTTTTAGCAAACAATATCATAACAAACAATGGCAGAAAGACTTACTACATCGATAATGAGGGTGGGTTTGGAGGAAATGGCATAGGGATTTTTCCTTCTTTGATGTCAAAAATGGTGTCTTTAAAAGTAAGTGGCGATGTCAACACTGATTCAGGTCCCTTTGTAGACAGAAATATACCGGCTGTGGGCTTTATTGCAGCAAATTCCGAAAGGAAAGTAGATCCTGAAGAAGTTTATCATACTCCCGAAGATACCATATCGAAGGTCAGCAAAGAAACCTTAGATTTTATAGGAAAAATATCCGAGCAGTATATAAAGAGTATTGAACTCAATGACTTTCCCTTAGAGCTTGCAAGCAGTACCTATCTGGTAAAGGAAAATAAGTATATTGGCGTATGGAGCATAATAATCTTTAGTGTTCTGGTGCTTCTTGCGGTAATAATGCTATGGCTTATTTCTTGTACCGAAGTTTTTATAAAACGAGATATTTTTCTAAATTATGTAAAAAAGGAGCTTCCTTGGATTATATCAATTTTAGTGCTTTCTTTATTCTGTGGATTAGTGTGGCAATTACTGAGGTTTGATTTTGCATCGGATTTTAATTTAGCACTTATGTTACTGCTATGGTTGGGGGTAAGTTTTTTGGGTCTTGTGACCATTATTACAGTGAGAACCATTATGATTAGAGATAAAAGAGATAATTATCATGAGATAACAAGGTATCAAAGAATACTTTTAAACAGTTTGTATTTTTTGGTGTTTATACTAACTACATTGTTTTATAATGTGTTTGTTGCAATAATACTTGTTGGCACATCTATATTGGTAATGGGTAGGGTTGGCTACAAGAACGTTGCTTCGAGAGTTGTATGGGGATTTGTTTTGTTTGTTTGGTTTGTGTTTCAGACTGTTTCGCTTTTTATTTGTATTGCACCCTATTTACTTGATTTTCTACAAATAAAGGCCTCTGTCTTATTAATTTTATATAGTCTATTGGTGAATTTCACCTTTGTGTACGTACTTAGTGCACCTTTTATGCCAAAGAAGGAGTGACTTTTGTGGAGATAATTATTGGACACAATAATATTGATTTTGACTGTCTTGCATCCATGCTTGCGGCCAAAAATATCTATACCGATGCACAGTTGGTGCTTCCTATGAATGTGGGGAGAGATGTTAGAGAATTTATAAATATGTACAAGGATGTATTTAATTTTGTTGAGGAGAATGAGGTTGAAGTTTTAGAGCTTACAAGGATAATAATTGTTGACACTCATTCATCTTCTAGAATAGGTAAATTTAAAGACCATGTAAACAAGCCGGGGATTGAGGTTATTATATATGATCACCACATTTTTTGTGATAACGAAATTACTTCAAATAAAATGAGGATTGAGGAAGTAGGGGCTAACACTACAATCATGGTAGAAGAAATTAAGAGCAGAGGTATTGAAATATCCCCAGTAGAGGCAACAATTCTTGCATTAGGCATATATGTTGATACTAATTCCCTTATGTTTTCTGGTACTACTGCTAGAGATGCCTATGCTCTTGCCTATCTTCTTGAGAAGGAGGCCAACCTTTCGGTAATTGAGGATTTGACACTAAACCGTCTATCATTAGCACAACAAGAATTGTCGCAAAAGATGAATCAAAACATTATTATTGATACTTTATGTGGTAATGAAGTTGGGTTCACTTTGGTAGAGACAGAGAAATATATTGATGATGCTGCATATCTTACCCGAAAGATACTAGAGGAAAGGGATTTAGATGCACTTTTTTCAATAATGAGGATGGGAAAGAAAACTTACATAATTGGTAGGAGCATGACTAGTGATATTGATTTGAGTGTAATAATGAGATTAATAGGAGGCGGAGGACATAAAGGTGCAGGGTCCGCAAAATCCGAGGAGTCAGATCTTAACAAAATATATAATGATATAAAGTCAGTAGTAAAGGCAAATATAAGACCGGTTATGAGGGTTAGGGATATAATGAGTTCACCTGTTAAAACTGTTTCTGAGAGTACAACTATAGATGAGGTCTATGAAGTTATGTTGAAATTTGGACACTCAGGAATGCCTATAGTCAATGAAAACAAAATAACGGGAATTATATCAAGACGGGATATAGATAAGGCAAGAGCTCATGGGTATGGAAATGCTCCTGTAAAATCTTATATGTCAAAAAAGGTGGTTACCGTTGATTCAGAAGAGTCGGTTAAAGAGATTCGCGAGTTATTTGCAGAACATGGTATAGGAAGGCTGCCGGTTCTAAAAGATGGTGAAATGGCGGGAATAGTTACTAGAACGGATATAATTAGAGCTTTATACGGTGGAAAGTATAAAGGTAAGAATAAAAAGGAAAGTGAAAGAAGTGAAATTGGTAAAGAATACACTAGTGATAACCTTAGCTATAAGCTTGAAGAACTCCCCGAAAAGGTCAGGGAGGTTCTTGAATTGGCAGGCAAAGTTGCCGATGAAGAAGGTTTGAATGCTTATGTAGTCGGAGGTTTTGTAAGAGATCTTATACTAGGAGTAGAAAACTTTGATATAGATATTGTAATTGAAGGGGATGCAATTGCATTTGCTAGTAAATTTGCCGATAGTACAAAGGCACAAATTACAATTCATGAAAAATTTCAAACAGCTTTTGCCTACATCAATGAGGACTTACAAATTGACCTTGTGACAGCAAGAAAGGAATACTATGAATTTCCTGGTGCCCTTCCAAGTATAGAAATGGGGTCGATAAAAGATGATCTTTTCAGAAGGGACTTTACTATTAACTGCATTGCAATGAAACTAAACGGTGAAGAGTTCGGAAAAATTGTTGATTTTTACGGTGGTAGAAGAGATTTATACGATGGGTTAATAAGAATACTATACAATTTAAGTTTTATTGAAGATCCCACTAGAATATTCAGGGCTATTAGGTTTGAACAGCGATTTGGATTTTTAATGGATGAAAAGACAGAAGAGTTTGCGGTAGATGCTGTAAGTTCAGGTGTTTTAGAAAAATTGAGTATAGAGAGACTTAATACGGAGTTCTTTTATATGCTAAAGGAAAAAAACATTTCTAAAATGCTTCAAAGACTCCAGGAATTAGGTTTGTATCAAAAGCTTTATCCGGAAATTGAAATGACAGACGAATTAGTAAAGCTTATTGAAAAGGCAGATGTAAGCTATGGGGATTTTTATAACAGCTTGATTAATAAGAAAAATATTGATAAAATTCTTATATATCTTTTGGTGCTGTATTCAAAAATAAATGTGGACAAGGCTATCGTTTTAGCAGACAGAATGAGACATACACGGGAATACAGAGAGGAAATTCTAAAGTTTATAAGGGTGAGAGATTTAATACCACCTGCGTTGTTATTAGAGGGTGAACCTACAAATTATGATATTTACAGCATGTTTATGGGTCTTTCTTATGAAAGCCTCTATGTTATGACTCTGATATTTGACGATAGGGTAAAAGATGCAATTCTATTATATATCAATAATTTAAGCCTGATAAAAAACGAAATAACTGGAAGAGATATAATGGAATTGGGTATAGCTCCTGGGCCTGAGATTAAAAAAATCTTAGATAGGGTGCTAAAAGAGAAAATCAATGGTAAAATATTTACTTATAGCGATGAAATTAATTATATCCGGGAAAAATTTTTGAGTTAGGAGAAAATCAATGGCGATACTTTTGGGTTATGTATTAAATTTTGTGGTAACATTTGTATTTTTTGCTTTTTCAATTTCAATTCATGAATGTGCTCATGCTTATTCAGCCTATCGCTTAGGTGATTCTACTGCTAAGGATCAGGGAAGGATTACTTTAAATCCTTTAAAACATCTTGATCCACTAGGCACGTTGATGATATTCTTAATAAGTTTTGGTTGGGCAAAACCTACGCCGGTGAATGCGATGTATTTTAAAGATAGAAAGAAAGGTATTATGATAACTAGTCTAGCTGGACCGGTATCAAATCTATTATTTGCAATTTTGTTGGCATTCCCGCTTCTTTACTTTCAAGCAAATTTATATAGACCTTTAAATGGATATATCTATGCTGTACTTAATATTGGATTTAATATGAATCTCATACTTGCAGTTTTCAATATGCTGCCTATTCCGCCTCTCGATGGTTCTAAAATTCTTTCGGGAATTTTACCTTCAAGTACGTATTATAGAATGATGGAGTATGAAACCTATATTACAATTATTTTTATTATTCTTATGTTTAGCGAGATTCTAAGTAAAACTATTTTGTTGCCTATTGTTAGTGTTATTAAGAGTGCTATTATTTATATTGTTTTTCCTATAGTTAAACTTATTATTTGAGTTCTTTTAGGTTTGGCATGTTAGATATCGGTTTTATAGCTTTTTGGCGGACCAAAGTGCGGATTTTTAGTTATTAATTTTGGAGTTGTGGTGCTGGGAAATTTTTGCTTTATAATTTTTGTTAGACTTTATATAAAAAAAAAGTTATAATCTATAAATGTGATTAAGTTTATTAGGCTCCTAATTTTTTTGTTAAAAAAATATTGGGTTGATGTTTATGCTTTTGGTTCTTGGGATTTTGATAAAATAGAGGCAACATTAAAACAGTAGTTTTATAAAGGATAATTTAAAATGTTGCTTACAACAGGAGAGTGAATTGGTTTTGAAAAAAGGTAATATATTGAGTGGTATGAGACCTACAGGAGCATTACATTTGGGAAATTATTTTGGTGCTCTCGAAAATTGGGTGAAATTACAGGATGATTATGAATGCTTCTTTTTTGTTGCTGATTGGCATGCTCTGACTACAGGGTATGAGGATACTTCAGAAATAAAAAATAATATAAATGAATTGGTTATAGATTGGATAAGTGCTGGGCTTGATCGAGAGAAATGTACGATATTTTTGCAGTCGAAAATAAAAGAGCATGCGGAGTTGCACTTGCTTTTTTCTATGACTACGCCGCTTTCATGGCTTTTACGCTGTCCGACTTATAAGGATCAGCTAAACCAGTTGAAGGATAAGAATATTACCACTTACGGGTTTTTAGGTTATCCAAACCTTCAAGCAGCAGACATTCTTATATATAAGGCTGGGTTTGTTCCGGTTGGTGAAGATCAGTTGCCGCATTTAGAGCTGACTAGGGAAATTGCTAGGCGTTTTAACCATTTTTATGGAGAAGTTTTTCCAGAACCGCAGGCTATATTGACAAAGGCAAAAGTTTTGCCGGGTACCGATGGAAGGAAGATGAGCAAGAGTTATGCAAATACTATCGCACTTTCCGATAGTCCGGATACCATAAAGAAAAAGGTAAGTACAATGGTTACTGATCCTGCTAGGATAAAAAAGGACGATCCTGGTCATCCTGAGGTTTGTACGGTATTTTCTTTCCACAAAGTTTTTAGTGAAAAGGAATTGCCTGAAATTGAAGAGGCATGCAGAGCTGGAAAGATTGGCTGTGTCCAGTGTAAGAGAAACCTTGCTGACAAAATGGTTCAGTATTTTGAGCCTATATATGAAAGAAGGCAGAAGATATTAGAAAAACCTGAAATGATTAAGGAAGTGCTCCATGAGGGGAATAAAAAGGCAGAGATTGTTGCAAAGAAGACAATGGAAGATGTAAGAAGTGCAATGAAGATAGATTTTATGTAATACCCCATTGGAATTGTGGTTTCTACTATCCTTATAGAGTGGTGGTGGGATTAATTGGAGAGCGTTTTATCAAATGCTTGTACTATAAAAATTGAAAATTTTGAAGGTCCCTTTGATTTATTGTTTCATTTGATTGAAAAGAACCAGGTGGACATATATGATATACCCATTAACCAAATTGCGGATCAATATATGGACTACCTTTTTGCAATGCAGGAAATGGACCTTGAAGTTGCCAGTGAATTTCTTGTTATGGCTGCTACTCTTTTACACATTAAGTCAAAGCTTCTTTTACCAAGCCTTAAGCAAAATAAGGAAGAAGAGGTTGACCCAAGGGAAGAGCTTATTTTAAAGCTTGTTGAATACAAGAAGTACAAACAATTTGCAGAGCTTTTAAAGGTCCGAGAAAAAGAGTGGGAAAAGGTGTGCTACAGGCAGCCTGAAGAAGTTGATATTAAAAGGGTGGACGAGCCAATAGAGCTTTCCTACGACGAACTAAAAAGGGTATATGTCAATCTTATTGAACGTAATGAAAGAAAGATGAACAAAAGTGTTGGTAAGATGACGCAGATACTTCAGATTGAGAAAGTATCCCTTAAGAGCAAAATTAGAGAAGTAATCAGGACCCTTATAAATAAGGCTTATTTTAGGTTTTCAGATTTGTTTTCCGTTACTACGAAATCCAAATTGGAGATTGTAACAGGATTTTTAGCGATTTTAGAACTGGCAAAGCTCAAAAAAATATCAATAATGCAAAAGGGGCAGTTTTCTGAAATTATAGTTCACAGAACTGCTGAAAACCTTGAGGATATTGATGAGGAAAAAATTGCAGCTGAAAGCTAAGTCAGAAGAATAGTGTTGGTTTCGGAGGAAAAGCTCTTATGGATTTAAAAAGACTTGAAGGAATAATAGAGGGTATTCTTTTTGCAGCTGGTGATAAGATATCTATAGAAAAAATATGTGAGCTTGCAGGTATAGATAAAAAAGCTGCTAAACTAGTTATAAATAATATGATAGTAAGCTATAATAACAATTCATCTAGAGGGATTACTATCAGGGAGATTGGTAACGGCTATCAACTTTGTTCAAAACCTGAACTGTACGATTATATAAAAGCTATGTTTGAGCCAAAACAAAAAAGTGGTCTATCACAAGCAGCCTTTGAGACTCTTGCTATAATAGCATACAACAGACCTATCACAAAGGCAAAAATAGAACAGATCCGTGGAGTTAATTCCGATAGTGCTGTCACAAAGCTTATCGAGCGGAATCTTGTAAAGGAAGCCGGAAGGTTAGATGCACCGGGCAAACCTATACTTTATGAGACAACAGAGGAGTTTTTCAGAAGTTTTGGTTATAAATCAGACAGTGATTTGCCGATATTTGAAATGAATGAGATTCCGGAAGTTCTCGAATCAACTGAGGAAGCGAATGATGAGAAGGTTGATCGGGATATAAATGAAAATAGTCAAATATAAACATCATTAATTAAAGCGAAGGGGCATCGAGCCCCTTCGTTTTTGCCTCTTTCACTTCGGTCGAAGGAAGCGTTATTACAAAAAATACACCGATGAGTGTATTTTTTTTATACATAAGGAAAAAATATCTAATAAGGTTATTGCAAAAATAACTGGTCAATTGCCCTTTCCTTGGTTATACGATTTTTTTGGAAAGTGGTCTGAGAGGTGTAGTGATATGGTAATTGCAATAATAATGATATGTATAGTCTTTATAATATTGCTCCTATGTTTAATAAGAATAAATATAGCTATAGAATATAACAGAGATGGCGTTAATGACCATATTATACTATCTTTGTTTATACTAAAAGGATTAGTTAAATATAAGTATGAAATTCCAGAAGTTAAGACAAAGAGAAAAGGCTTTATATTTAAGAAAGTTAAGGAAAAAGGTAAAAAAGAAAAAGATAAATCAAAGAAAAGAGAAAAAATTAGTTATGGCTATATACTAAAAAGAATTAAGTATTATCGCAATCTAAAAAAAAGCTATGGAGTTTTGATTGAAAAAATACTTAGATACTTAAAATGCAGACTTCAAATCAAAAAACTAGATTTTAGTGCTACAATAGGAACAGATAATGCCCATCAAACTGCTGTATTAATAGGACTATGCTGGTCATTTGCAGGACTTATACTTTCATTTATTCACAATAATTTAAATCTTATAGAAAAGAATATCAATATTAAACCGGATTATATGGGAAAAAAATTTAAAGTTGATTTATTTTGTATATTGAATGTGAGAATTGGACATATTATTATTGTTGGTCTAATATGTCTAGTCTACATGATAAAAAATAAAATAGACTTTGTGACTGTAGGTAGAAGTGTTTCAGGATAAAGGGATTTATATAAACATAAAAAATATTTTAATAATATAGGTGGTGATAGGGTTGGCGGAACATCCAATTCAAGGACTTATGACAACGGCCATGGAAAGTATCAAGGATATGGTTGATGTAAATACTATAGTTGGTGATGCTGTACAAGCACCGGATGGAACAATAATAATACCTATTTCAAAGGTTAGCTTTGGGTTTGCTGCAGGAGGTGGAGAGTATAACTCTGGCGGTAAAATTATAACTGAATGTGAAGAAGGCAAACAAAAACAGATTGAAACTGGAGCTAGCGAAAAACATCCTTTTGCCGGAGGTAGCGGTGCAGGTGTCAGTATAAACCCTGTAGCGTTTATGGTGGTGGGACAAGGACAAATAAAGCTTTTGCCAGTCAATGTGAATGCTTCGTTTGAAAAGATATTAGATCTCATTCCGGAATTAATGGAGAAAGCAAACGACACTTTTAAAAAGAAGATAAAAGTTAAGAAAGATCTGAAGGGTGGAGGAAAAAGCGAAAGATCTGAAGAGGATGATGATTAAGGAGATTTAAAAACGCATTAAATGGCTGTTAGGTAGGAAAATAAAAATCCTGCCTTTTTAATTTGCAGTTTTTTCATAGTAATGGAAGAGTTTATTCTTAGATTCCTAGAAATTAGCCTTTATATAAAGTATAATACTTATTAGACATTTTAATAAATAATCTATACAAAATTTTTAGGTGATAAATCCGTCACGGAAGCTTAAAGGCTTCTAAACCTAAGGAATAATATTTTGCTATATTATATTTTAGGAATCAATTTACTATAAAAACATGGGTTAAGAGGTTAAACATAATTTATGGAAATGAAAAGGTTACAAAAATATATCGCTGAATGTGGCGTTGCTTCAAGAAGAAAGGCGGAGGAATTGATCTTTCAGGGGAGAGTAAAAGTAAATGGTAGTGTTGTAAGAGAAATGGGAATTAAGGTTTGTGAAGGTGATTTAGTTGAGGTGAATGGTGAAATTATCAAGCCTGAAAATAGCAAGGTTTATATTTTACTAAACAAACCTTCAGGCTATGTTACCACTGCAAAGGATCAATTTCGAAGACCTACCGTGCTTGACCTTTTAAAGGGAGTACAAGAAAGAGTTTTTCCTGTGGGAAGACTTGATTATGAGACAATGGGACTGTTGATTCTTACAAATGATGGAGATTTTACTCACAAGATGACTCACCCTAAGCATGAGATTGAAAAGACTTATCTTGCAACTATTGCAGGGATTCCAACAAAAGAAGAAATAATCAGGTTTGAAAGAGGCTTAGAGATTGAAGATTATACCACAGCACCTGCAAAGTTAAAGATAATAAATACAAAGCAAAATGCCTGTGAGGTTGAAGTGACAATCCATGAGGGTAAAAATCGTCAAGTCCGGAAAATGTGTGAGGCTATAGGGCATCCTGTATTGTCTTTAAAGAGAGTTTCATTAGGAAAGCTTTCCTTAGGTAATTTAGCTGAGGGAGAATGGCGTGAATTAACAAAAGAGGAAGTAAAGATGCTTGTTAAAAAGGCAAACTCTTTCTAGAACTGAAATCAATGTACGAGGATTATATAAGTATAAAGGGTTTTATAAAAGCAAGAATATAAGGAGAGTCAGGGGTGTAACCCCTGACCCATTATCTTTATAAGAATCGTCAGTCAACTTTGTTGCAAATCTACTTCTTTTTGTCTCGATTCTTATAACTTGCACAAAGTGTTTCATCGTACGGTGCACCACTATTTGACTTTGCAGCAGCACTTACTTGAACTGCGTCTAGATTACACAAGTTCTCGCTAAATTCATTATGCATACAGCTTCCTACAGAGCACATAATCCTTTGACATTTAGTCATAATAGCACCGCCTCCTAACTTATTTCGTGCAATGTTATTATATGCATGTTGGTTGTTATTATTTCATGAAATATTTTCTTTGACAAATCTAGTTTTCCAATTTAAAATAATAGTTATTGTCAATTAATGATTGTACATAAATTGGCAAGTTTTTAACTCAATTAGCTCAAAATTTTTTAATGATAAAAATTATTTAAGGAGTGACTAGGATGGATTTATGGTACACTGAATTTCAAACACCTAATGTGGGTATCACATGTAAAACAAAAAAGACTTATCACACTGAAAAGACTGAATTTCAAGAGCTTGCTCTTATAGAAACGGAACAGTTTGGAAAAATGCTTGTACTAGACGGAACAGTGCAGACAACAATAGAGGATGAGTTTGTTTACCACGAAATGATTTCCCATGTTCCGCTATTTACACACAAAAATCCTAAAAAAGTACTTGTAATCGGGGGAGGAGACGGTGGTGCTATTAGAGAAATTATTAAGCATCCTTCGGTTGAAAAGGCAGTACTTTGTGAAATTGATGGACGTGTAATAGAAGTTTCAAAGGAATACCTTCCGGAAATAAGCTGTGCCTTAAGTGACAAAAGAGTTGAGGTGCTTGTTGCTGACGGTATAAAATATGTTCAAGAGAACAAAGGTGAATTTGATGTTATAATGGTTGACTCTACAGATCCTGTTGGTCCTGCAGTGGGACTATTTGCTGTTGATTTTTATAAAGCTATTTATGAGGCTTTAAAGGAAGATGGGATTTTTGTGGCACAAACCGAATCGCCGTTTTTTCATAAGGAATTGATTAAGAGTGTGTACAAGGATGTAAGTTCCATATTTCCTATTACGAGGCTCTACACATGTGCAATACCTACATACCCAAGTGGATTTTGGAGTTTTACTATGGGCTCAAAAAAATATGACCCACTTGATACAGATATCTCAAACATTCCTGAGCTTGATACAAAATATTACTGTCCGCAAATTCATAAAGCAGTATTTGCACTACCAAAATTTGCAGCAGATTTAGTGAAATAGAGGTATTTTTATGAGCTTAAAAGATGGAAATTTGACACTGCCTACAAGATTTATGGGTAGTACAGAAAACTACGAGGACGCAGACATAGTTATGGTTGGCGTACCTATGGATTATACCTGCAGTTTTAGACCGGGTACAAGATTTGGTCCTCAAAAGATAAGAGAAGTTTCTATAGGTATTGAAGAATATAGCATTTATATGGATAAGAGCCTTGAAGACTATGCTTATTTTGATTCGGGAGATTTGGATTTACCCTTTGGAAATGTTGAAAAAAGCCTTGAAATCATAGGCAAAGCAGCCAAAGAAATCCTTGAAGATAACAAATTTCCGCTATTTATAGGCGGTGAGCATCTTATCAGTGTACCAGTTATAAAAGAAGTTTATAATAAATACGGAGATGAGCTTATAGTAATACATTTTGACGCTCATGCGGATTTAAGGGAAGGGTACCTAGGTTGCCCTAATTCTCATGCTTCAGCGGTGAGAAGACTTGTTGACTTTATGCCTGGCAAAAATATTTATCAATTTGGTATCAGATCGGGTACTAAAGATGAATTTGAATATGCAAAGGCTAATACAAATATGTATACAATTGAAGTACTTGAGCCATTAAAAAAGGTGGTTGGCAAGTTTAAGGGAAGACCTGTACATTTTACCCTTGATATTGATGTGGTAGATCCAGCCTATGCTAATGGTACAGGTACGCCTGAACCGGGTGGAATATCCTCTAAAGAGCTTATACAGGCACTAAACGTTATTAAGGACTTAAATATTGTAGGTTTTGATATTGTGGAGGTTTCCCCTCATTATGATCAATCGGATAGAACAGCACTTTTAGCTGCAAAGATTATTAGGGATATGATTTTGATAGTCGGTTAGTTAATGTGGTTGACAAAGGTTAAGTTAAAATAGCTTAACCTTTTGTTTACGCCTCTTTCGAGCGAAGTGAAAGAGGGGAAACGAAGGGGCTCGATGCTCGGTAGTTTTTATCACGACTCTTTGAAGCGAAGAGAAAGAGGAGAAACGAAGTAACTCGATGTCCCGTAGTTTTTATTACGCATCTTT
>JAAYPF010000172.1 GCA_012519925.1 Clostridiaceae bacterium | reverse complement strand
TATAATTCATATTAGGTACCCTCTTTCCGTTAATTAGTGATAAGTGCTTGTAAGCTCCTTATACACAGTATTTTAACAGAGGGTACTTTTATTTTCAAAGACCATAAAACTTAATTACAGGAATGCTATCTATATATTAGCCTTTTTTTGTAGATTATACAAAACATTTAACGCATCAAGAGGTGTAAGTGTACTTACATCAATATTTTTAATTTCGTTTAAAACTTCATCACTGTTACGTTGCTCAGTATTGAAGGAAAACACATCAATCTGACCTTCAATAGGCTTCTTTGCTCTTTTAAAACGCACTTCTCTCTTGTTTATATCTGCATCTTCAAGTTCTTTTAGAATTTCCTTTGCTCTATTAATAACTGGTACCGGTACACCTGCAAGTCTTGCGACCTGTATACCGTAACTGTTATCGGCTCCACCTCTTATTATTTTTCTTAAAAATATTATATCTTCACCTTTTTCCTCAACGGATATACAATAATTTTTAACACCTTCTATAGCTCCCTCAAGCTCGGTAAGTTCATGGTAATGAGTTGCAAATAGGGTTCTTGCACCTATTCTTTTTTTATCACTTATATGTTCAATTACAGACCATGCAATGCTAAGACCATCATACGTGCTAGTACCTCTTCCTATCTCGTCTAGTATCAAAATGCTCCGTGATGTAGCATTGCTTAAAATATTTGCAACCTCACTCATTTCAACCATAAAGGTACTCTGACCTGCCGCAAGATCATCGGAAGCACCAACCCTTGTAAATATCCTATCCGCAATGCCTATTACCGCACTTGCTGCTGGCACAAAACTTCCTATTTGAGCCATAAGTACAATTAATGCAACCTGTCGCATATATGTAGATTTACCAGCCATATTAGGTCCTGTTATTATCGCAATTTGATCTTCATCCATGCTAAGGTATGTGTCGTTTGGCACGAATGCACCCTGTTCAATCATCTTCTCAACCACAGGATGCCTTCCGTCTGTTATGTCAATCTTATCTTCGTTGTTTATTTCTGGCATAGCATAAGATTCACGGTCAGCCACCTCTGCTAAGGAACATATAACATCTATCTGTGCTAATGCTTTCGCAGTTTCTTTTATTCTATTTATCTCGGAAGCCACTTTATTTCTAACTTCAACAAATATCTGATATTCTAGCTCAACTAATTTGTCCTCCGCACCTAGAACTTTTTCTTCAATCTCTTTAAGCTCTTCAGTTATGTATCTTTCACAATTGGCTAATGTCTGTTTTCTCACATAGTTTTGCGGCACAAGAGAAAAATAAGATTTTGTAACCTCGAGATAATAACCAAATACTTTGTTAAATCCAACCTTCAAATTCTTAATACCAGTTTTCTCCCGTTCTGTATTTTCAAGTTCTACAAGCCAGGTCTTTCCGTCAGTAGATGCCTTTTTCAGCTTATCTACCTCATCATTATATCCTTCTTTTATGATACCGCCTTCCTTAACCGATACAGGTGGTTCATCACATATTGCCTTATCAATAAGTTCAAATACATCATAGAGCGGATCAATATTACGGTTGCTTTCCTTATTTAAGCTTTCTTCTAAATCCTTTAAAATATCCTTAATATAAGGTAACTGACCAAGGGAATTTTTTAATGATATCAGATCACGGCAATTTGCACTGCCTAGTACCACTTTTCCCATAAGTCTCTCAATATCATAAACCCTTTTTAGAAGCTCTCTAACTTCCATACGGATCATAAACTTGTCCTTAAATTCATTGACCGCAAGATGTCGGTCTCTTATGTCATAAACATTAATGAGAGGTTGTTCTATCCATTTTCTTAATGTTCTTCCCCCCATAGAGGTCATTGTTCTATCTAAGACCCATAAAAGGGAACCCTTTCTGTTTTTTTCTCTCATTGTCTCAGTAAGCTCAAGATTTCTTCGTGTTGCCACATCCAAAATCATAAACTCTTCGATTTTATATTTATTAAAACTCTGTATATGTCCAAGATTTACCTTCTGAGTCTGTTCAATATACTCTAGAAGAGCTCCAGAAGCATTTATGTATATATCAAATTCATTTTCACATATATTATGGTCGCTAAAATACGACTTAAGCTTTTCCTTAGAATAAACTAAATCAAAAAATTTATCTTCAAGGGTTGAAATATATGAACCAAACCTTGTTTTTAAGATCTTAACTAAGTTTTCATCCTTTAAAAACTCACTGTTAACCACTATTTCTGAAGGTGCAAATCTTGCTATTTCATCCATAAGCTTGCCTACAGTATTTCCTAATACTATAGATGTAGATGTAAAATCCCCGGTGGTAATATCAACAAAAGCAATGCCAAAAAAACTTTTGTGCTTGTATAGTGACATAAGATAATTGTTCTTTTTGTCATCAAGCATAGCCGAGTCTGTAACAGTACCCGGCGTAACAACCCTAACAACATCTCTTTTTACAAGACCTTTTGCTGTAGCAGGATCCTCTATCTGCTCACAGATAGCAACTTTATAGCCTTTATTAATCAACCTGCATATATAAGAATCGGCAGAATGAAAAGGCACTCCACACATAGGTGCCCTCACATCTAAACCACAATCTTTTCCAGTAAGAGTTATTTCAAGTTCTTTAGAAGCCGTTTCGGCATCACTAAAAAACATTTCATAAAAGTCTCCTAGTCTAAAAAAAAGGATACAATCCTCATACTGCCCCTTTATGTCCATATATTGCTGCATCATAGGTGTCAATGCTGCCATTTTTATCATACCTCAATTCGTTACTTGCTACATCCTCCGCTGCATGAACTACAGCTATTTGAAGAACAAGCTTCTTCACCTGTTATAGAATATACTAAAACATCATTTACTTTTTTAATAAGCAAGTCCAATTTTTCTTTAGCTTCAATATAATTTCTAGTTACATCACAATCGTTTACTTGATCATACTTTTCCAAAAGCTTTTGCTTCAAATCATCAAGTATATCTTTTTCAGAATTGCCGTGTACAGCCATCACCATATCACTCTGAACTTCCTGATACTCCTTTAAAATCACCCTAGCTTTATGATCCCTGGCTAAACTCTCTTCCCACTTTTTGTAATTTGTCATCTCTTCGGAAGTTCCTATCATGTTGCCAAGTTCTTTAGCTTTTGACATAATATCCATACTTTTTTACCTCCAGTTTTCATATTACTCCAAAAAACATTCTGTATTCTCTCTCTATATCCTCAATAATAAATAATTTTATCATAAAATGAAAGTTTTGAAAATAACCATATTAAACTTAATAGCACATACGAAACTTATAACAAGGAGTATAAACACTTTATGCTAAAATACCCTCTAAAGACCAAGTTTTGATTGTATCTACGTTCACCATAACAAGCTTTCCAATCATTTGATCATTTCCTTCAAAATTCACAATCTTGTTTTCTCGAGTTCTTCCTGTATATATTTTATCGTTATTTTTACTCTTTCCCTCAACAAGAACTTCAAATTTTTTATTTATAAAATTTCTGTTTATCTCATTACTTATTCTGTTTTGAACCTCTAGAAGCCTTTGAAATCTTTCTTTTTTCACCTCTTCAGTTATCTGTTCTACATTCTTTGCAGCTGGTGTTCCTGTTCTTTTTGAGTAGAGAAATGTATAGGCCTGATCAAAACGAACTTTTTCTAGCAAGTCTAAAGTTTCTTCGAAATCCTCCTCAGTTTCCCCTGGAAAACCGACAATTATGTCAGTAGTTAGAGAAATTCCCGGAATAGTTCTCTTAACTTTCTCAACTAGTTTAAGATAATCTTCCTTTGAGTATTTTCTGTTCATTTCCTTAAGTATTCTAGTACTTCCAGATTGAAAAGGAAGATGTAAGTGTTCGCACAACTTATCTAGATCCCTCATTGCATAGATCAATTCATCGGATAAATCCTTTGGATGAGAAGTCATAAATCTGATTCTTTCTATTCCTTCAACTTTATTTAATTCAGTGAGCAATTTCGCAAAGGTAATATCGTCACCAAGGTCCTTACCGTAGGAATTCACATTCTGACCAAGCAGTGTTATCTCCTTTATACCTTTTTGACCTAATAATGCTACTTCATTAACAACTTTATCTAATTTACGGCTTCGCTCTCTCCCCCTTACATAGGGCACGATGCAATAAGAACAGAAATTATTGCACCCATACATTACAGTAACCCAGGCTTTTACTCCATCTTTTCTTTCCACCGGCACATCTTCAGCTATCAGACCAATGGTATCCATTATTTCTACAACCGCCTTATCCGAGCTTATCGCATTAAAAAGCAGTTCAGGGAACTTATATAAATTATGTGTACCGAAAATAAGATCTACATGTCTATATACTTTTCTTATATGTTCAACTACCTGAGGCTGCTGCATCATACATCCGCATACTGCTATAATTAAATCGGGATTTTTATTTTTTATTTGCTTCATAGTTCCTAGATGTCCATAAACTTTGAGCTCAGCATTTTCCCTAACGCAGCATGTATTATATATTATAAGGTCACTTTCTTCCATTATTGTACCTTCAACATATCCCATTTCATTAAGCATTCCAGCAAGCTTTTCAGAATCATGCTCATTCATTTGACAGCCAAAAGTTGCAAGATAATAATGTTTCTTTTTCTCTGTTTTCATCTCTTTCTGATAATTTAATTCCTTTATCTCATCAATAAACTGATACTGTCTTGCGATTTCTTCCTGTGAAACTTTTGTAACTTTCCTTTCTTCTTTACCCAATGCACATTCCTCCGTAAATATCTTTACATCTTATTATCTCCATATTATAACACAAAAACATAATTTCAAAATACTTATCAAAGAAATTGAAGAAGGATCTAAAGCTTTTATAATTCAACAATGACTTTTGTTTTAATAACAATAATTTGCATCATCTTACATTTAACATTAAATTGTTACAATTTTGTAAAATTTATTTAAATCTATTGAAAAAGGATTTTTATTGAATTATTATAAAACAATACAATCTGGTGATAATTGTAAAAAAAATACGGAGCATTCCTGTAAAGAAAATAAATGAACTTCACTTATATCTACCATTTTTTCATTCCCTATGTGCTTTACTACTTGATATAAGGATTCTCTATACCCATCTATTGTTCTGCTTGTAGCCTTGCCAACACCACCATTTAGGGTATCTATTGCATATTCCTCAAAGGTCTTGTCTGTGTATGTAGGTGTATTTATTATTGGTACTGTATAAGGCTGACCCATAGCTATGTCAATAGGAGTCTGCACACTATTTGTTCTATTCAATTGAGCCAGCCTATTATCTAAATACTTTTGAGCCTGCGTCTTATCCCTAAATCCCTTGCTCTCTCTATCTCTGCTGCCGTCTGCCTTTTTACCCTTATTAATCTGAACCATAAATCTACCATCTTTAAGGGTAGAAATTGCTCCCGTGTAAACCATATCCGTAGCCTCCTCTTGTATATCTTGAACCAACCTACTATTGGTCAACACGCATGATAACTCTTCAGAGGACTGAAGTACAGTGTTTTGTTGTCCAAAATCCACAGTTTCTTTTTCTCCCAACATAGAAGCAAGTGACAGAATTGGAACCAAGGCTTTTCCAGATACCTCTACTGCTCGTAATGCACCAAATGATATCAATTCTTGAACTGCTTTTTTAGGAATACCCAACTCTTTTGCTACAATTTGTTCTGATAACAGCAGGGTATGATATTTTTCTCTTAACTCATTTGAAATACTCATCTATGTAAATCTCCCTTAACTAATTATTTGAAAGTGAACCTTTCACTCTAATTAGCAAAACAGAGATGATTTATGTCCATTTCCCCCTTAACAGTCCTATTCTTCGCTTTTATGTCAAAAAAGTTTTTCTATGTCCCCCTGGAAATAAAAAAGAACACATAGGGGATGCTGTGTGTCCTTTGGTTTATTTAGGTAATACAATATGGTTTTGTAATGCAAGCTCTACCAGTCTATTTTCTATTGAAAGATACCTCTGGGTGACCGTAACATTACTATGATTTAATAATGTTCTAACCAGCTCCACATTATAATTATTGTTGTTGTATACGGATACCGCAAAAAACTTGCGAAAACTATGAGTACCAATATTTTCAAGGTTTAAGTATTCCGCTGTAATTTGCAAATGCTTTTGCACTTGGCGAACAGTTATTGGGAATAGCTTCTGATTTGGTCGAATACTGTTTTCTAAAGCATAAGATTGTAGATATGTATATATTTCATTTGCTACTGTAAATTCTCGCTTTTTACCTGTTTTCTGTTCTGTAATATCAAGCCTGTATCTGTTGCCGTCTTTGACTATATCGGAGAGTTTCAGATTTATAATATCCCCGATCCTTAAGCCTAAATTAGCCTGTAGAGTTAATGCCACGGATACCCTTATATTAGGCTTTATTTTCTTGCCGTCTGCTGTTATATATCCGCGCTGAATAGTCTGTATGATCTGAGCAAATTCATCATCTGTCAATGCTCTTGTTTTCTTGTTTGCCATTTTATATTTTCACCTCCTGGTCAACCACTTTCCTGTAGAAATTCATTAAATCAATCTTTAAAGTTCTATTTTTGCGTCAGTACAAAATCTTCAAAAATTTTATTGTTGATAAATCTGGTTACTTCTTAATTGTATAATTTAACGAACAAGCTCTACATT
>JAAYPF010000171.1 GCA_012519925.1 Clostridiaceae bacterium | reverse complement strand
CGAATTTTAGAAAGTCTATTGCAATGATAGTATGCGTTTGTTTTCTGTTTACAGGACTGGTTGGCAATTATGTATACGCAGAAAGCACAACAGGAACAAGCAATATGAAGATTGTTCAAAATGATGATAATATTTGTAAAGTAGTGGGTGAGTATGACGAAGGTACTGCCTATGCCACGCTTAACAAAAATACAAATGAAGTAACGCTTGAAACTGTTGAAAAATCAAAAAATAAAATTTTTGGTTTTGGAAAAGGCAAATCAAAAAAGTATAAAGTCAAAGTAGATAAGTCAAATAGCGAAGAGTTAACAGCAACAATTGTTGATGAAGAGACTAAGCAGGAGCATAAACTTAGCAGATCAAAATCAAAAGTTAAAGCACAAGCTCCATTAGTTATTCCTCTAGCGTTTGGTGTCGCTGAGTTAATAGCATTTTTATTAGCTTGTGCTGCAACTATTACTATTGCAGGTGTAGTTTATTATGCTGCAACGGATATAGCCGAAAAATTAAGAAGAAAAAAGGAATACAATTATTACGCTGCTGCTTTAGACCAGAATAAAACTGATGTTTATATAGCAGGTCCATATCCTAATGACGCTGCTGCTTTTGCTGCTGTTAGAGCTGGTGGAAATGTCTTTGCTATTTCAAATGCTAAGGCAAATGAAGCTGCAAGAAAAGGCGGTAATGGTGTTGCATACGGAGGTTGGGCGCATGGAAGTGGTGATGGATGGTTGCCTCATTATCATCCAATGGCAAATGGGGTACAATTAAAGCCACATTGCTGGTTTTAATACATAAGTTAATAAATGATGGCTCCTTTTCATAGATTATAGAAAAGGGGCTATCGTTTATTGTATTGTATAATCAATCTGTTATAAATTATATTAACTATTACTATATATTTGGAAGGAGTGTATTTCATATGCTTAAAATTATTCAATTAGGTGGTTATTTGGATAAACAAATAATTGAAACAAATCAGTTAATTGGCAATAGTTTAGTGTATTTTGATAACGAAAATTATTATTCTGAACTAAACCCATTAGGATGGTTACCTGGTATTATAAAATATGATACTGTAAGTAAAAAAATAGATTACTATAGATTCCCAACAAATGTAAGAATTGTTAGCCATCAGGGTGAGCAAGATACTTTATATTATGCTTTGATGAATTGGGAAAGAGACACTGTATTGGTGCATTTTAAAAAGTTAAACTGTACAGACTTCAGTGATTTTGAAATAACTTCAATTCAGCTTGAATATGAGAATGAAATAGAGAAAAGTAATTCAAAACTAAATTCTATTGGAATTACTGGAATTAATGAAAGATATGCCATTGTTTCAATTCCACAAATAAACCATAAATATGGACTGCCAATTTATTCACAAATAATGCTTTTAGATTCAAACGAGAAAAAGCATTATGTTTTTAAAGAAACACTAGGAAACAACGATTCAATGCTGCGACTAGAAAAAATTGTAGTTAGTGAGGATGGTAAATTTCTGTTATTAAAAACAGGAAATATAGGTTGGTTTGAAAAAAAAGATTTTTGGGATATTGGAAGGAAAGATTATTTTGACCAATTAGAAAATCTTGTATTAATTGATGTTGAAAGTTTTATAAAATATATAAAAAATGGAACTCAAATTCCTGACAGCTTCATAATTGATAAATGCAGTTTTGAATCTGCTTTTACAAATATTTGTGTAATTAACGGTACACTGAAATATCAAAGGGTAAGTTTTACAGATAATACAACCGAATTTATATCATATGATATAAACTCTAAACAAACAAAAAAGATTAATATATATGGTATATATGAGAGAATTTACAACATAAACGAAAGTATATTTGCCGTTACTACTGATGAAAACAGTAAAAATATAATTGATGTAAAAAATAGCAAATGTATTTATAGTGCAATTACACCAGCAGAACAAATTATATATTTTGACAATGAAAATGTAATAACTGCAATACCTCAAGAGGGATTAAAACATGAGATAATAAATCATAATATTATAGATAATAAAGTTGATAAACTAGGGTTTGGGTGGTTTACTTTCAATGATAGACAAAAAATACTAACTATCTTTAATTAGATATATACAATCTACTTTTGGTTATTTAGACCATAAGTTTGAGGGATTAATAATAAGAGGTCATTAAATGATTAGAATAATTGCAATGTTGACAATGCTTTTAGACCATGTGGGGCAAGTGTTTTTTCCAAACCTGATTATTTTTCCCATTGTGGGGAGATTGGCACTTCCGCTTTTTGCTTGGGGCATTGTAAACGGATATAAAAAAACTAAAAATTTTAAAATGTATGCTTTAAGGATATTGATATTAGCAATAGTTTCACAATATCCTTATATGCTCTTGTTCAAAAATGAATATTTCAATATATGTTTTACCTTGTTGACAGGTCTAATAATATTAAAAGTCTATGATTTAAAACTAAATGGATTCTTAAAAGCTTTTATAATACTGTTTTTAGGGCTTATTGCCCATGAGTTTGATTTTGAATATGGTATATATGGAATTGCGCTATTGCTGATATTCCATATATTTGATAGAAAGTATTATTATTTAGTACCTTTACAAATTGCAGTAACTTTCTTAGGAATGAAGCTTTATAGGTTTGAGAGTTTACAGCTTATTTCAATAGTATCTATTGGGGTGATTGTCTTATTTGAAAAGTATAATTTCAGAATTAATAAAATTATAAATTATGGATTCTATCCGGGGCATATCCTTATACTTTTGGCAATATTAAATCTAATCCGTTGATAAGAAAAAGTGTAAAATATGTTAGCGTAAAACACTTGAAAATAGAAGGCTTGCGGATTTTGATTCACCCTTACCCATACCCTTAAAGGGTTAATATTTTTTATGATTAGATAATTTTAGTTAGTATATAGGGTTTTGGCAAACAAGCTATTTATAACGATTTTATACTGGTTATAATTGGATGATATTTTCAACTAATATCTGGAAATCGTGTGAACGTTAATAGCGTTCCGAGGGTTCGAATCCCTCTCTCTCCGCCAAAGAATAATAAAAAACCCTTGAATCTCAAGGGTTTTTGGTATTCTTTTAGTATAATATTTATTTAT
>JAAYPF010000170.1 GCA_012519925.1 Clostridiaceae bacterium | reverse complement strand
TATACATATATTCCACTTTATTTTATACAAATTTTGCAATCCAATCAACAATTTTATTTCTCTGACATGTATTTTTTACCTACTAAGACCAAAGGCTAAAATGCAAATTCCTATACTATAAATTTATTAAAATCAAATTTACTATTCTTTGGTTTTTAACTTTTTATATACGTTTATAGCTAGTGCACAAACAAACCAAATTGTTGACGGTTCTTCTGCTTTATCAACCCATGTTTTATCAGTAATCAATCCCAAATCAAAAGCCTCTTGAACAATTTTTTGTTTCCAATTCAACTCCTTCTCCTCCTTTTTCACCCCAAAAAACTCACTTATAACGGTTGCTTGAGCTTTAGCTATAGCCGCCCTTTTTTCAGGGTTTTTTAATAATGCTTCGTCTTCCTTATTATCATGAAAAGCACTTTCTATCAATAGTACATGTGGCACCCCTCCGTCAACTGCAGCATCAATTACACCATAATAATCCTCGCCAGGGTAGTTGGTGCTTTCACGTTTTTTTGCCCCTCTATTTTTTGTGCCTATAGCTTCAGCTATTGCTTTTGACATTTGTGCAGCTAGTTCATCATCCTTTAACTTAACACTCGAGTATACCTCCGTACCCCTAATACTAGTGTTATTAACTAATCCTGAAGCATTTGTATGCTGGGATAAAAACAAATCCGATCCCCATCTAACTGCCATTCTGCCACGCTCTCTAACCTCTATATATTCATCGGATTCTCTTGTAAGCTTCACTTCAAATGCTCCTATAGCTAGTAACTCATCTCTTAGTTTGAGGGATATATCTAAGACTCCGTCTGCCTCTATATAACCAGTAGGTCCCTTATTTGACTTGTCTTTGCCGCCATGACCGGGATCAATCATAATTTTATACATTCTTACTCCTACCCTCAAAACAATTTATCTATTATATACTATTCATTTGCGACATAATTTGCATACAAACAATATAAAAAGTTTAGTGGAGTTTTTAAAAAAGCTTGGTGCATTGTGCTTAATTCGTAATTTACAAGGCATTGTAGTTTTTGTATCTTCTAAGACTTGACAGTTGTATCCTTTCTAATTTATCAACGCACTTTCTTAACAAATAAAAATTTTAAAGATTTTTTAGCAAAACCATTGTAATTACTTTGGCAGCAAAAAACCTGAGAATTCTATCTCAGGCTTTTTGCTAAATTATTAGATCACTTAATTCTATTGTTGACCAAAAAAATTATAGTACATGCTCAAGCATAATCTTCAACCCAATACCAATAAGGATTACACCACCAAAAATGTCGATATACTTTTTGAACTTTGTATTACAACCAATCATTTTTCCTAAAAACACACCAATATAAGACAGCACAAAAGTAATTAAACCAATTACTATGGCTGGAAATAATATGTCTACTTTTAATGCAGAAAAACTGATTCCAACAGCCAGAGCATCTATGCTTGTAGCAATTGCAAGTGTTATAAGTACTTTAAAACTAGTAAGAGCGATACATTCTTTTTCGCCATCAAAGGCTTCCCATATCATCTTAGCACCAATAATCCCTAACAAACCAAAAGCAACCCAATGATCTATATTTTCTATCCAATTTCTAAAGGACAAGCCTGCAAACCACCCTAATGCCGTCATTCCTCCCTGAAAAAGTCCAAAGGCAATTCCAGCATTCAATGCATTGCGTGAGGTGTTTTTTGCATCCGAAAGTCCGCAGGATATAGACACTGCAAAAGCATCCATAGCAAGCCCTAGAGCTGTTAATACTATCAACAAACCCAATTTTTCTCCCCCGTTTCAATCATACACTTCAATTTTTATAATATAAGCATATGCTTTTTTTGGTAATTTTAGAAAAACTCACTTATTAATACTTATCTTAACCCTTGTATTATAAGTTACAATCAGTGCTTTTTCAACAATATTATTACTTAAGTCACTAAAGGATTATACATATCAATAATTCACATTATTATTCGAAGAATCAGTATTAGATAAATAATCAATCCGCTACAACGCTATAGGCTGTATTTATCATCAAGAAATATAAAACAACCATAATTTTATTAACATTAAATAAAGGGAAGCAGGTGTATAAATCACAAACCTGTTTCCCTCTATTTGTTACTATTATGGGAGATTTAATTACTTTAATTAATATTCGACGAAATAATAATTTATTCCTAATCAAACCTGTGTAAAACAATTTATAATTAATACTTCCCTTTGCTCTATAAACCTTAAAAAGAATCTTCTCTAGCTTCCAACAGTTCTTTTTGTGCTTTATATGCTTTTAGTAAATTTAAGTCATTTAACTCTGGTACACTAACTTCCTTCCCGCACTCTTTGCAATAGGGTACATGTGCTCCATAAGTAAAAGAAATATCCTCTAAGTCAACTTTTATAATTTCTTTTCGAATTTCAAATTCTACGTCCTTTAGGCAATTTTCACAATACACTATTTTCTCCATTTTGTGGTATCCCTCTCCTTGCTTATTGCGTTGGAATAATTCTAATCGTCTTTGCTAATATTTAAAAGTCCATTTTTGATGACTTCATATTGAAACCCCCTATGCATCAAAAACGAAACTACTTTACTCTTTATCTTTGGATCCTTTAAGTCGTATTTACCAAACCTCTTCCTTATAAGCCTTTCAACAATTGTCACTTCATCATACTCGAAATTATCTAAAACCTCATCAATAATGTCGTCAGAAATACCTTTATTACCCAATTCAATCTTTAGCATCTTCTTTGATTTAGGTTTTAATTTGCTACGCTCAAAAACAAATTTTTGTGCATATATTTTATCATTGATATACCCCATAGCTTTCAAATCATCTACTACAATTTTAATAGTATCTTCGTCAAAACCTTTAGTATGTAACTTAGTAATTAGTTCTTTTTCACTTATAAACTTAAAGGACAGGTATCTTATAGCTTTTGATTTAGCACTCTTTTGTAATACTTCTCTTTTTATATAATTCAAATCTTCCTCAGTGATTTCACTTTTTTCATAAAGTCCAAGTCGGATATACTCCTCTTCTGGAATTGAAAAAGCATACTGCTTGTCTATAAATACCGAAATCATATCCTTATTTTTGTTACTTTTTTCAAAAGAAGTAATAACCATAATTGACCACCCACAATAAATTTTGATTACTTAGATGTTTTAAAAAGTTCATTAGTAAATATATAGTAGCACCCCAATAAATTCAACTTTTTAAAACACCCATCCACCAATTGTTTTATATCACCTAACTGTATGTATAAAAATATCAATATATTATTGATTTTTCTTTAATTTTACTTCAAAGCTTTAAATAAATCAAATAATATATGCACTTGTACTTTTTGTGAGTTATGCTTACATAAAAAAGTTATTAAAAATCAATGCACTATCTTCGAAAAATCAAAAGTGGTTACACCCTCTACAAATTCCATATGTTATATCTTTACTATTCTATAGCCCTCGTATCTTCAGTCTTTAGAGAGTCTAACTCATTATATTACTACTATGCTTTCTTAGGCAAAAACAAAGGGGGCTCTAGCCCCCCACTTTAATAATATTTTACTTTTTCTTAATATCTAAATCTTCCTCTTCATCATCATCCTGAATATGGGCCTCTATACTTTTGAGAAAAGCTTGATTATAATTATCTCTTATCTTTTTCTCTATTTCATTAAATATCTCAACGTTCTCCATGAGGAAGTTCTTCGCATTTTCCCTACCTTGTCCAATCTTTTGGTTATTGTAGGAGAACCATGAACCACTTTTATTTACAATATCTAAACTAACAGCAACATCTAAAACATTGCCTTCCTTAGAAATTCCTTTGCCATAAATTATATCGAATTCAGCTTCTTTAAAAGGTGGAGCAACTTTATTCTTTACTACTTTAACCTTTGTCCTGTTACCAATAACTTCAGTACCTTGTTTGATAGACTCAATTCTTCTTACATCAAGTCTTACCGATGAATAAAACTTTAGTGCTCGCCCACCTGGAGTAGTCTCAGGATTACCAAACATAATACCTACTTTTTCTCTAAGCTGGTTAATAAAAATAGCTGTCGTTTTTGATTTATTTATAACACCGGAAAGTTTTCTAAGAGCCTGAGACATAAGTCTTGCTTGAAGACCAATATGTGAATCTCCCATTTCCCCGTCTATTTCTGCTTTCGGAACTAATGCCGCTACCGAATCTATTACAATTACATCTATCGCACCACTTCTAACTAAAGCCTCAGCAATTTCAAGAGCTTGCTCACCTGTATCAGGCTGGGATACAATTAAATTGTCTATATTTACACCAAGCTTCTTTGCATATACTGGATCTAACGCATGCTCAGCATCGATAAAAGCTGCTTCCCCGCCTGCTTTTTGAGCCTCTGCAACAATATGCAGAGCAACTGTCGTCTTACCGGAAGACTCAGGTCCAAATATTTCAACTATTCTTCCCCTAGGTACACCACCAACTCCTAGTGCAATATCAAGTCCCATAGCACCGGTAGGTATTGTCTCTATGTTCATATGGGTGTTCTCACCCAATTTCATAACAGCACCTTTACCAAACTGCTTTTCAATCTGACCTAATGCCATTTCCAATGCTTTTTTCTTTTCAATCATCTTTTCTCCTCCTAAAACAGACATCGAACATGTGTTCTGATTTTATTATACAACACACATTTTGTTTAGTCAATATCTTTTGTATTTTTTTACACAAAAGTTTTGAGATATATTAATTCTCATGTTTTCCTAAAAAACTTTGCATTCATGTATAATATTTTCGCAACACATATTGACCGTTTATTTTTATTGAAATCATCTAGTACTATAAGAATAATTGCATCCCCTCATTAGATACAACTGCTAGAACAAGGTTATTTTTTAATTTTAGCTAACACTATATTTTTATAGTATTGAGCTTCCTCAACCTTTAATAATAACACTACTGTGAAATATACCAAAACACCAACCGTTATTTCAATCATCAGGTTTGTAATCTGCATAATTTTTGAGCTTGTAGCATTAGGCATAATAAGGTTTAGGAAGTATAAAACAATTCCCATAATTATTGAGGCAGGAACAATCTTGACAAGAAATTTAGACAATTTTCTAAGATGTATTCCCTTCATTTTTACATTTAGTATTGTTAGCAGTAAAACAGCGTTTACCAAACTAACTGTTGAATAGGAAAGTGCCATCCCACTTACTCCAAGACTTGTGTATCTCAGAAATACGGCACTTAAGATAAAGTTTAAAATTATAGTGGTTACTCCTATAATAAGAGGAGTTTTTGTATCATTATTTGCGTAAAAAGCTCTATTTAAAACTGTTACAATAGATTGACTGAGTAGTGCAATAGAAAAAAACATCAATATACTACCTGTAAGTCTTACCGTGTCTTCATTAAACTCACTGGTAATCTTGAACATTGTTCTCATAACAGGTTCCCTCAAAACTATAAAACCTACACCTGCAGGAACTGTCATTAATAGTACCGTTTTTATTCCCTTCATTAATGTATCCTTATATTCCTCGACTTTTCCTACAGCAAGATAGGAAGAAAGACTTGGAAGCATAGCTATTCCCATCCCCTGAGCAAATACACCATAGGGCATTTGCCAGGTCCTGTCAGCAGTATTAAGTGCCGTAAGACTTCCCGGAGGAAATTGCAGTGCAAAAGACGATGTTATTATCGCGTTTATCTGCACAACTGCCGAGGACATTAACGAAGGTATAGCCAGTTTGAATAGTCTTCTAAAACCTTCATGCTTTAAATAAAATTTAGGTCTGTATAATTTAAAATTTCTATAGGCAAAGGAAAACTGAAACACAAAATAAACAAACGCACTGGTCATAACACCAAAGGCAATACCTTTTACACCCCATTTGCTTTTAGCAAATATAAAAATACTCAGAGCACTTCCTAAATTGTATAAAGTAGGACCAAACGCTGCTGCCGCAAATCTTTGATAGGAATTCAACACACCGGTCGAAAGACCTGCCATCATTAGAAATGCCACCGATGGAAACAATATTCTCGTAATCTCCACAGCTAGAGGCATATTAACATTATCACTATTTTGTGACATAATTACTACAAGTTTAGGTGCAAATAAAATTCCGGCAAAACAAACGAAAACCATTGCCACCATAGAAACATTGATAAAAGTTCCTACAGCCTTCCATCCGTTTTCTTCATCTTTTTTTGCTATATACCCTGATAATATAGGAATTAATGCTGCCGATATCGCCCCACCAACAAGCAGGTCATACATTAATCCTGTAATCTTAAAGGCAAGATTATAGGCATCTGCTACTTCATTTACCCCAATTAGGCTTGGTACAAGCATTTCCCTTAAAAAACCCGTTAACCTGCTGAAAATTATAGAAGACATGACAATAGCCGCAGCACTAGTCAACTTCTTATTTTGTGCATTATCCAAAAGTAATTCCTCCACTGCCTGTTTTATTTTGTACATTAATATAAGTCCCATATCTAGGATAACAAAAAAATGCCTACTATGGTGTAAACCAAGAGGAATATGAAGTTGTTTTTTGTCATCCTTTAACAAAATGGTAATTGCATATTTTGTTAAAGCTCGTTTACTAGCCTTCTTATCATGTCAAAGGAATTTAAAGTGGCATAATTACGAACTTTCGTTCTATTCCCTCTAAGTTTTAATTCCTTGCACTCTGTTCCCTTCTTTGAAGCTAATGCAATATAGATCAATCCAACTGGTTTTTCCTCCGTACCCCCATCTGGTCCCGCAATTCCAGTAATTGAAAGTCCTAAATCAGTACCTGCCAATTTTTTTACGCCCTCAGCCATCTCAATAGCAGTCTCTCTACTTACTGCCCCGAATTTGTCAAGAGTTTCTTGTTTTACACCAAGACTTTCAACTTTTGATTTGTTGCTGTAGGTCACAACTGCACGGTCAAAAACAGCTGAAATACCGGGTACATCGGTAATAACTGAACTTATTAATCCTCCGGTACAGGATTCTGCAAAAGCTATAGTTATTTGCTTTTTAATAAGCATGTCTGCAACCACTTGACACAATTCCTTATCCTCATCACTATATACTGAATCGCCTAGAATTTCTAAAATCTCATCTTCAACGGCAGAAAGAGCCTTTAAAGCCTTAACTTCATTGTCGTTCTTAGTAGTAATCCTGACCGTTACCTCCCCCTCTTTAGCATAGGTTGCAATTGTTACATTGCTTTGATTATTAATCAGATTAATTAACTTCTCTTCTAACAAAGACTCTCCAATACCAAATACTCTCAAGTATTTCGAAACAATCTTTTCGGGCGAATTCTTAGCAATGTGAGGTATTACAAAGTCATCTAGCATTGGCTTCATCTCTGATGGTGGTCCCGGAAGCATAACTACGATTTTTTCATCTTTTTCCATTATGCAGCCCGGTGCAGTACCATTGTTATTTTTTACTATAATACAACTTTCAGGCAAATAAGCTTGTTTTACATTATTCTTTACCATCGGTCGATTTAGTCTTTTAAAGTAGTCTTCAATTTTTTGTAGACTCTCCTCATGTAATATGAGTTTATCACCTAAAATCTCGGCAACGGTTTCCTTTGTAAGATCATCTTGAGTAGGTCCTAAACCACCCGTTATTATTACTATGTCAGAACGACTTAAAGCTAATTCAAGCACAGCTTTTAGCCTTTTAGGATTATCTCCCACCACACTATGATAATAAACATTCATACCAATAGAATTTAACCTTTGTGATATGTATTGGGCATTGGTATTTGCTATCTGCCCCATCAAAAGCTCTGTTCCCACAGCTAATATTTCAGCATTCATAATCAAATCTCCTTAAGTTTATTGCTTAATCATTTTTATTGATAGATCAAAATGTGACTCTATAATTTTTATTGCTTAAACTACATTAGAAATAGTATATCAATTATACTCTAGAAATAAAAGTTTCACTCGTATTTTTTTACTAAATTTCATACAATATGTTTTACTTTTTGTATCATTAGGTATAATATAATAATTAGTTCCTTTAGTTTATATAGACTATAAAGGAGATATATAGTAACTACATGGAGGAAGATAATTATGGAAGATAAAGCAATCAAAAAAGTTACAGTAGTGGGAGCTGGCTTTGTTGGTTCAACCACTGCTTATACCCTAATGATAAGTGGACTCGTATCTGAAATAGTGTTAATAGATATTAATAAGGAAAAGGCAGAAGGCGAAGTAATGGATATGAATCATGGTATGCCTTTTGTTCGACCTGTCAAGATATATAATGGTAATTATAGCGACTGCAAGGGTTCTGATATTGTTGTTATTACTGCCGGTGCCAATCAAAAAGAAGGTGAAACACGTATTGACCTTGTCAAAAAAAACACAGCAATTTTTAAAGGAATTATAGCAGAAGTTATTAAACATAACAAGGATTGTATACTTCTTGTTGTTACAAACCCTGTAGATATACTCACCTATGTTACATACAAGATTTCAGGATTTCCAAAAAACAAAGTTATAGGTTCTGGAACAGTATTAGATAGTGCAAGGTTTAGATATCTACTCGGAGATCACACTGGTGTTGATCCAAGAGATGTACATGCTTATATCCTAGGTGAACATGGAGATACAGAAGTAGCCACATGGAGTATTGCTAATATCGCTGGTATACCAATGAGCAAGTATTGTGAAACTTGTCACGGCTGTAAGGATGGTTTATGCAAAAAGGAAATATATGAAAACGTTAAAAATGCAGCTTATGATATAATAAAGAAAAAAGGTGCTACCTATTACGCTGTTGCACTTGCAGTAAAAAGAATAATTGAGGCAATAGTAAGAGATGAGAGTTCAATACTCACAGTATCAAGCCTCATAGAAGGTCAATATGGTCTTGATGATGTGTGTTTGAGTGTACCTACCATCGTAAATAAGAATGGAATTGAAAGAATACTCAATGTTGAACTGAGTGAGAAGGAGATTAAACTACTTAAAGAATCAGGTGAAACACTAAAAGAGGTCATTAAAACCTTGGATTTATAGTATGATTATTTCTTTATAGATGGATTGGTATAAATCGTTATTGATTTATAGTCCAATTACTTTATAATTTTAGTAAAGCAGGTATAGAATTATGTGAGGAGACAAAAAATGAACGATTGGGTCAATCTTTTAAATAAAATAGTTTCGAATATTGAAAAGGTAATAATCGGAAAGAAAAACGCTATTGAGCTTATACTAATATCACTTATTTGTGATGGACATGCCTTAATAGAAGATGTACCCGGTGTAGGTAAGACTACACTGGTCTCTTCATTATCTAAATCTATTGATGCCTCTTTTAGGAGAATACAGTTTACTCCCGACATATTACCTTCTGATATAACTGGTTTTTCAATGTATAATCAAAAGGAAGGCACCTTTGACTTTCATCCCGGCAGTATCATGAGTAATATTATACTTGCTGACGAGATTAACAGGACCTCGCCTAAAACCCAGGCAAGTCTGCTTGAGGTTATGGAAGAAAAGCAGGTAACTGTCGATGGCAAGACTTATTTTGTACCAAGACCTTTTATGGTCTTAGCAACTCAAAATCCAATAGAATATCTTGGGACCTATCCTCTTCCTGAGGCTCAACTTGACAGGTTTTTTATGAAAGTTTCAATAGGGTATCCATCAAAAGAAGAAGAGAGTTCCATTCTCTCAAGGTTTCAGACTGCTAATCCTGTTGAGGAATTAATGGCTGTTGCTTCCGGTAAGGATATAATTTCAATTCAAGATACAGTAAAACAAGTTTTTGTTGATAAGACTATAAATAATTATATCGTTGAAATCGTCACAAAAACAAGATATCATTCAGATATAAACTTAGGAGCAAGCCCAAGAGCATCCCTCTCCTTATTCCGTGCTGCACAAGCTTGGGCTTTCTACAACGGCAGAAGTTTTGTAATTCCTGAGGACGTAAAGTACATGGCTATACCTGTGCTATCTCATAGGATTGTGTTAAAACAAGAAGCTAGGCTAAAGAAGATTTCAGCAGAAGAGATTATTAGTGCCATTCTTCAAACTATCAAAATTTCTTTGGTGGACGATTATGGCAAAAAATAGATTCTTATATTGTTCACTATTCTTTTTATCCCTGATTTTTATATACTTTTATGGTGGCAAGATTCCGTATATGCTCTTTTATATTATCGTGGTTCTGCCTATTCTTTCTATTGTCTTTACCTTAATTGCTTACTCACGATTTCGTTTCGTTGAAGCCCTCGATAAAAGAATTGTTGTAAAAGGTGATACAGTTAATTTCACATTAAGTATTCACAACCCGGATATTTTTCTATATCCGTTTATAAAAGTAACTTTTTACGGTGAAGACACTATTTTTTCACGGCAATTTCAACCAAAGAGCTTTTCTCTGCTGCCTTTGAGAAAAAAATCTTTCACTTATAATCTAATATGCAAATACCGTGGGTACTATATGGTTGGCATTAAGGCCATTGTATTTGAGGATTACTTAGGAATTTTCTCACTTACTTACAGCCCTAATACTACTAAAACCATAACCGTTCTTCCTCGTTTGATAGAGCTAGATAGCCTGTATATAAAAACAAACTATTTATCGGAATCCCATTCTTTACTTAATACTCGATATGAAGATATAACTGCTATTTCCGATACTAGAAAATATGCCTACGGTGACAGTCTAAAAAAGATACATTGGAAGCTGTCTGCAAAGGTTAATCAACTAATGGTTAAAAATTATGAAGGTACCTCAAAAACGAATTGTGTTATTATGTTAGATCTTAAAAGCAACAATTACAGCTTTGTTCAAAACATAATGATAGAAGACAAACTAATTGAAGCAGCCGTTGCTGTAGTTAATTATTGCCTTTGCAACTGGATTCCAATTAATCTTGTTTATCATTCTAAAGGCTTTAATAATATAGAAGCAAAAAACATCATGGATTTTGACAAGATATATGACCTACTTTCAAATATAAGTTTTGACCAGGATATAGAGCTTAAAGATCTCTTAAATATTTACTGTAGAGACAATGCTAATAAAATAGATCTCTTGATATTTACTTCTAATATTGACTTTAATCTTTATGATGAAATATATAATGCAAAGGCAATAGGTTATGATGTTAATCTTGTTTATATCTGTGCTGAGGACTTCACAGAGAACTCAGAAAGCATAGTTAGTGACATCTTGTCCGACTTACCAGAAATAGGCGTTACTACGTATAAAATCAACATCAATGACGATGTGAAAACGATCTTTAGCACCACTAGCGGGCAATAGAAAATGTGAGGTGATTAATGTGCCTATAAAGAAATTCTTTGAATACTTCGCAAAGCTTCTTCTCATGATAGCTATGAGCTTTAGCCTTGTTTACCCTTTTACTACTACACTAGGATTTAAGTATACACCGCTTGAGGTTTTAGTGCTTGTCTCCGTATTTCTGATACTTTTATCCATTTTTCTTATAAACGGAATGATGACAAAGGTATCTGTAATATCTTTTATATCGGGAGCATTAATTATTGTCGTATACTCAGTTTTTAATAAATGGTTTGATCGCATTACCGAACCTTTTGTCTGGATTTATAATTATATTCAGGGTAAAGCTCCTTTTAGCGAATATTGTGCCATTATATTTACCCTGCTTTTTAGTTTTATTTTTTCGTTGATTGTTTATATTTTTACTGTTAAAAAATTCAACTTTTATCTTTTGTTTTTGACTGGAATTTCTATTTTCTGCATTCAATGGATGTTTGATTATTTTGTAGAAAATAAAGCTTATGTTTCTTTTTACACTTTTGTTGTATCTATATTGATTTATTATTTGCTTCACATATACCATAAAAAGTGGGCTCAGGATTCCAACGATTTTGTTAATCCATCGGTTTTTATCGTTTTTACTGCACCTATAGCTATATTGGTGCTTCTAATTACTATGTTTATTCCTGTTAACTTAAGACCAATCGAATGGAAATGGCTCGATGAGAAATTATATTCAGGTATAAATTTTAATATCAGATCAGGTAAAACAATAAACACCGGATACTTTGACTTGGCGACTACAGGCTTTGGTAATGACAGCAGCAGATTAGGCAGTAATGTAGTACCCAACAAAACTCTCGTACTAAAGGTAAAGTCTCCAAAAAAACTATATCTTAAAGGTCGTTCAAGTGATCAATATACTGGTTCTTCATGGATCAATACAGATATCTCCTATTATGAACTCAACAATCAAAATAACAAGCTTAATTTTGACAACTTTGAATTCGAAACCGGGTCTTCTCTGCTTACAGATCATTATAAAAGACTCTCAAAGAGTGCTTCGGCTCCAAATCTATTAAATAGTATTTCAAAATATTCCGTTGAAGTATTTTATGAAGATATTAATACTAATTCACTCTTTGCACCACTTAAAACCTCCGAACTAATATTCTCGAATTTTGACTCCAATGATATTTTTGTAAATGCCGAAGGGGTTTTGATATCACGCAAACCCTTAAGCAAAGGTTTTAATTATTCCTTTGAGACATATGCTATAAATTATGGTGACAAGTATTTAGTAAATCTTTTAAGAACAAGCAATAGAAATCTTTATGAAGATTATCTAGAATACTCTTTATTTGAAATTTGGAACCGATTAAGTGCAAACGTCATTGAATTTGCTGATTTTTATAATGCAAGAACAAATATACGGCAAAAAGATATATTTCAATTGATATTAGAATCTCCAAATGCTGATGTAATGAAAGAAAAATTATCAAGCCATCTTATCAATAAAATCCGTGCACTCAATTCTGATGATAGAATTATTAATTTACTAGAAAATGAGGTATACACTTTCATTAATAATATTGATTCGCAACACTATTACGTAAACAATCAAGATCTTTTTGAGTATATTTTAAGTCTTTCTTCTTTAAAACAAAATGCAACAACAGTATATTTAAAGTATCTTGAGGTCCCCGATACAGTTCCGCAAAGAGTAAGAGATTTAGCAATTTCAATAACCAAAAACGAAGATAATGATTATGACAAGGTAAAAGCAATAGAACAATACCTCTCAAAAAGTTTCAAATATAATCTCACTCCTGGTGACGTACCCGATGGAGTCGATTTTGTAGATTACTTTCTTTTTGAACGCAAGGAGGGCTACTGCACATACTTTGCAACAGCTATGGCAATCCTTACAAGATGTATAAACATTCCCTCAAAATATGTAGAGGGTTATCTACTTCCATCCTACACGAGAAAAAACATGTTGTATGAAGTTACAAACGAACGAGCCCATGCATGGGTTGAAGTTTATTTTGCAGGTATCGGTTGGGTACAATTTGAACCTACTGCCTCATTTTCCTCTAACCTTTATCAAACAGCATCCTCAAACACTCCACTTGTACAAACGCCTAAACCAAACTTAAGTAAAAAGCCTGTTGTGAGCATTTCGCCGAGTAATACAAGCAATTTTCCAGAACAGAACAAGGGAATTAGAAAACCTATTAGCAAAGAGCTTATTATTGCTATTGCTGCTATTTTGTCAGTAATACTGCTCATAGCATTAACTGTTTTGTTAAATATTTATAAAAGGAAGAGGTATTTATCAAATATCAAACAGTTATCCCCTAGAGAAGGTGCTCTTGAGCTTTTCAATTACTATCTAAAATTCTTGTTGATTCAAGATGCAGACATAAAGGCCGGAGAAACGCCCTTAGACCATGCTATGAGGCTTGATAATACAGGAAGGTTCCATCCATACAAAATGGAAGATATAACAAAGATATTTGTTAATGCAAGGTATAGTAGAGACGAGCTTACAACAAGTGATTATAATAGGATGTTTGACTTTTATAATGCTTTACTAAAGAGCACAAAAGAAAATATTGGTACTTTAAGATATGTACTGTATAGGTATATTATGTTCAAATTGTGATAATATTAAACTTGACATTAATATTTGTTTACAGAGGAGAACGATATTTTGCTTTTAAAAAAACGTTCTCCTCTTCACCTACATTCTCTAGGGCTCTTCTCACTGTTCTTTCAATACTATGCACTTGCTCTATTGTTAGTTGTACCTTCACAAAAAAGTTATTTAAAATCAATGCACTTTCTAAAGAAAAAATAAAAGCTCCGGGGCATCGAGCTCCTCCGTTTTTGCCTCTTTCACTTCGTTCTAAAGAAGCATAATAAAATGACGCCAACCGTGCTTTTTGATTGGCATCAACTGCTTTGTTGCTATCATACAGGGTAAAATAATTATTTGTATAATGGGTATTTATCACATAGAGTTTTAACTCTAGCTTTAATAGCCTCTTTAGAGTTTTCAAAATCAGTTATGGTAAGATTTATAAGATCTGCAATCTCTACCATATCATTTTCCTTCATTCCCCTTGCTGTAACTGCAGGGGTTCCAATTCTCACACCACTTGTAATAAACGGACTTTGAGTATCAAAAGGAATGCCGTTTTTGTTTACGGTAATACTTACGTCATCAAGCATAAACTGTGCTTCTTTACCTGTAACACCCTTGTTTCTTAAATCCACAAGCATTAAATGGTTGTCCGTACCACCTGAAACGATATTTAACCCCTTTTCCAGCATTGTATTTGCCAATACTTTAGCATTTTTTACTATCTGTGCCTGATAGTCTTTAAACTCATCAGACATAATTTCTTTAAAGCTTACAGCTTTTGCTGCAATCACATGCATGAGTGGTCCTCCTTGAATACCCGGGAACACTGCCTTATCTATAGCTTTTGCAAACTCATTGCTGCACATTATCATCCCACCTCTAGGACCTCTTAAAGTCTTATGAGTAGTAGTAGTTACAAAATGAGCATGAGGTACAGGACTTGGGTGAATTCCTGCTGCAACAAGACCTGCAATATGAGCAATATCCACCATCAGATACGCACCCACTTCATCGGCAATCTCTCTGAATGCTTTAAAGTCTATGGTTCTAGGATAAGCACTTGCCCCTGCAATTATCATTTTAGGTTTACACTCTTTAGCAATTTTAAGAACTTCGTCATAATCAATTCTAAAGGTTTCTTTGTTGACGCCATAAGATACAATATTAAAATACTTTCCGGACATATTTACAGGACTTCCATGGCTTAGGTGACCGCCATGTGCAAGATCCATGC
Organism: Clostridiaceae bacterium; assembly: GCA_012519925.1. Classification (GTDB taxonomy): domain Bacteria; phylum Bacillota; class Clostridia; order Acetivibrionales; family Acetivibrionaceae; genus Acetivibrio. The sequence continues at coordinate 46,458 of JAAYPF010000170.1, read as the reverse complement.
CAAGGACAGTATCCCCTGGCTGCAATACTGCAAAGAAAACTGCCATATTAGCCTGTGCACCAGAATGGGGTTGAACATTAACATGTTCTACTCCAAATATTTTTTTAGCTCTTTCAATTGCAAGAGTTTCAACTACATCAACAAATTCGCATCCACCGTAGTATCTCTTACCCGAATATCCCTCTGCATATTTGTTTGTCAATGGAGTTCCCATTGCTTCCATAACAGCTTCACTAACAAAATTCTCCGATGCTATTAACTCGATTTTATTTCTTTGACGGTTAACTTCATCTTCTATTGCACTTGCAACTTCAGGGTCAAATTTAAGTACTTCCTTTAAACTATACATGAAAAACCTCCTATTTATATAGCGGATTAATATTATTTTCAATTCGTTCACGACAAACTTCAACAATTAGGATTATAATAATAAATAAAAATTATGTCAATGAGTATTTGTCGTTGGTGCCAACTTTTGTAATCTCTGCCTCAAGTTTTTTAAGATAGGATTTTAGCAGTTAGTTTGAAAGCACCTCAATATGATTGTTTTCTTCATCGCTTTCATTTACTAATGCATTTTTTAGTATACCTAACAATACAAAAAATATAGGTAGTGTACTGATAGAACCAAAATTAAAACAGGCCTGCATCAAATACGCAGTCAACCCCAAGAAAATCGCAAGAATTTCAGGTTTCATTTGCTTTCGCTTTCTATACCAAGGAATTAATATCGACAATATAAACCACATATAGAATATTAGTGCCGGGATCCCCATGGTTGCAGCATATTCTAAGTACTCACTGTGAACCTTGTCAAAATAACCAACATTACGTAGTCCAGGATCTTTTTCGTAATCCTCTTTAGTTAATGTAGCATAATACGCAAAACAATCAGGACCTGTACCTACTATTGGGTTATCTGCTATTACTTTTAATGCCCTGCCGTATATATAAAACCTATATGTGCCAAGCTGCTCTATATTGCCTTCATTAGCCTGCTTAATTTGCTGCTTCATAGAATAATATCTACCGATTATTTTCCCATTACCTGTAATATCTAAAACAGAAAGTATCACAACAAAAGAGACAAAAATTATTATACTCTTTTTTATATTCTTTTTTAAATCTTTTCTAAGAAAAATCGCTGTCAAAATAAGAGCACCAATTGTTCCTAACCATGCTACACGGGTAAGTGATACCAAAAGTCCTGTGTAAGAAAGAACAAAGGTTATAAAGTAAAAAATATTTTTTTTATTACTTTTATTTTTTAGAAACAAAACTAATGGAATTATTGTAGTTATAGCAAAAAAAGCTCCTGCTGTGTTTCTATTTCCGAGAGTTCCTCGAGATACATCTGGTGATATCCTTGCGTTATAAAAAGGCTCTAAAAATAAATTAGACGGTTCTATCCCATAATAATTAAGCAATGAATGAATAGCACTTATACATACACAAATAAATAGTGCTACAAGAATCTTTCCATAATACTTTGGTCTGACCATATTTACAATAAATACAAATAAAGCTGCGTAACAAAAATAAGCTAAAAATCCTTGCCATCTCATAGGATATCCGTGAAAAGCAACTGCAATGTCCTTAGCAAAAAAAAGTGACACTAATATCCATAATACGAACAACACAAGCGGAATACTAATTTTTATGTGCTGCTTTCTTCTAATTGCTTTAAAACCCATTAGAGTTATCATAAACATTGATAGAATAATTAAAATAACCAACTTATAATACCCGAATACATCCAAAAAATATCTAGTATTAATTGGTGTATTAACTACCTTAGGAATTAAAATAAGAGGTAGTACAGCTACCACTAGAACTACTAGAATAAAAGAAATCAAATCAATTTGTTTCTCTTCATCTTCCGGACTTCCCATTTGTTTAGTCATTCTTTCTAAGATACTGATAGTAAAACCCCCTTTTGAATATGTAAGTAATTTCTAATCTATAACTTTATACAACTCATCGGATACAGGCTCACCGATGTCAACATAACCATCTTTTAAAACAAGGTGTTTCTCCGTGCTATTTGTTATTTTGCCTATAATGGTTGCTTTTATGCCATTGTTCTCCATTTCGTTTACCAGCTTATTACCATCCTTACAGGTTATTATCATACAACCGCTTGAAATCAATCTTAATGGATCAATATTATAGAATTGACATAATTTTAAAGTCTCTTTCAAAATAGGAATTCTATCATTATATACAATAGCACCTTTTCCCGAAGCCTCTGTAACTTCCCATACAGCTCCAAGTACTCCCCCTTCCGTAATGTCATGCATTGAGTTTACCCCAAATCGCCCTGCTATCATGCCTTCCTTTACAACACTTATATCATTAATTAAGGCTTTCGATTTTTCCAAGACGCTTTTTTCCACTTTATTAGCAAGTTCTCTTTCCTTATCATGAGCAATTATTGCGGTTCCTTCGATACCAGCATATTTGGTTATAATTATATCATCTCCGACTTTAGCTCCTGATGTAGTAACCAGCTTGTCCTTTAATACATTCCCAACTGCTGTGGTAATAATAACAAAACGATTAACTGCACCGGTTACTTCTGTATGCCCCCCCATTATATCTACATTTAATGAATTTGCCGTATCACTTATTTGGGACATAACCAACTCAAGATCTTTCTTAGTTGCCCTTGGAGGTACTAGAATGGTAACTAGAAGTCCTATAGGCTCTGCACCACAAGATGCAACATCATTACATGATATATGTACCGCTAAACGTCCAACTTCATTTTCCGCACCAGTAATAGGATCGGAGGATAACACACATACATTGTCGCCAAAATCAACCGCACAGCAGTCTTCACCCACCTTTGGTCTTACAATTATTTCTTCTCTTTTTCCCTTTATCTTATCAAGAACAATCTCTTTTAATACATTATTTGGTATTTTGCCTATCTCCATACTCCCTCCGTCACTTAAAAATCTATATTTATAATAACATAAAAATTAGCCCATATTAAGAGCTAATTTTATACTTTCTTTAAATTGCATGTTTATTTTTTTCTCTTTGCTCCTTTGCTAGATAATATTGTTCTCTAGCAGACTCTATAAGAGTTTTTTTAGTCCTTGCCATAGGTGAACTTATTAGTTTATTAAACCACAAAATGGATTCGTCAAACAATCCAACTCTTCTCGAAAGCTCTCCAATTAAATACATACATGTATACTCATCAAATTTCTTAATAGGAAATGTTTCCTTGTCAAAGGCTTCGGTATAGAATCCTAAGGCAAACTTTAAAAAATCATATTCCCTCTCATCCTTTTTTAGCCTGTATAACCATGCAATTCTTATACAAACCTTTGCTAAATCACTGGACTTTGCCCCTATTATTTGCAGATTGTACAATGCAAGTTTGAAAGTCTCTAATGCACTTTCAATATCTCTTTCACCAATAAACTTTCGGCTTTTCCACAAGGGGGTAATATTATTTTTTATTTTTTTTGCCTCTATGTAAGTGAGTTCTTCAAACCGTTCTTCTTGTGCAGCATATCCACAGTGTTCACATACCCATACATCATATAGAATTGGATTTATGCTTTCATAGTATGTGCAAAAATCTGTATCCCTTGATGACACAACGCATGCCTTAGACTTAACTTTTGTCACTTCAATTTTTTTCTCGCATGCAGGGCACTTAATTTCTTTGCTGTATAGGGAATCCTTCATTATAAACCCTCACTTTTTTACTAATTTTTTTTAGCGATTGCTACCTTTATTATATGTTAAATTTGTAAGTTTTTTATTCCTTTATCACTAGAAATTTAGTTTAGTTGACTAGTTGCATAAGGATTGACCTTAATTATCCCCCTGACAGGCTGGTAAGTATCCTCAGATATTTTTTCCCGTTCAATAAGCTTATTATTTTCATAGGTTTCGCGGTACACAACAACTCTTCGACCGGTTATAGCAGTTTTCTCTACTATTACTTCTCCAATAGGGATAGTATTATCATGAACTATTATTTCTTTCTCAGGTGGCAATTCCTTCACTACCACTGACTTTAGTTTAACAGTCTGAGAAGCATCTTCTTTTATTCCAATAATTCTTATTGTAATGTTATTACCTGATACTTGAGCACTTATTAAAACGGGATACTCTTTATTATTCTTGAATTTAAAATCAATATATCCCTCTGAAATAGTTGCATCCTGTCCAGCGTCAACGTAACCTAAAGGCAATGAATGAGGTCTTCTCTCTAAAACTTCTAATTTGCTTTTTAGAACAGCCACATATAGAGTTGTTGTTACCTGGCACACGCCTCCTCCAACACCTTCTAGATACTTACCCTTAATTATTACAGGTGCATTTCTATACCCATTACTAATACTTCTCGGACCTAACGCCTCATCCATCGAGAACGAATCTCCGGGCAATAAAACAGTATTATTTATCTTTTCGCATGCTAGTTTAATATTGAAGCTTCTATCGACTTTTTGCGAATTAAAAGATGTAGAAAAGGTAGATATAGCCTTTTCTATAACAGAAATATCATTATATCGAATTCTTGGATAGATATTATCAACTATTAATTCTATAGTTGAAAATTTCTTCTCTAATAATATATTTTCTATCAATTCCATATTTTTGTCAACATCTATATTCTTGCCTATTATCTCTTTATTGAAAGTTACTTCTCCATTTTTATAAATTGCAGAAGCATCTACCTCTTTTTGGTCAATTTCAGTTTTTATCCTTTCTAATATACTTCTAAGCTTCTTTCTGTCAAATTGTGAAGTGAGAGCAATGTTTACATTCCTTCCTCTTACATTATATACTGTCATCAGACGATGGATAAAGTTTCCTTCCCTACCTATTCTATACGCACTTTCTATTGCACTATCTATTAAAAAGGCATAAGATATTTCATTTAAGTCAATATTCCACTCACGCTCACCGTACTTAAAGCTTAATTTTTTACCTGCAAAGTTCTTATTGACTTCTTGTTGTATTTTTTCCTTAGCTTTTGACTTATCAATTCCCGATATTGCAACATTTTCAATTCTTACACCTTTGTAAAACGTCTTTTCATTCAATATCAACGCAAATAAAGCTGCCACTGAAACAGTTATAGCTAGAACAGTGATGAGTACTATAATATATATCTTTTTAGATGCTATATTATTTAACATATGAAACAACCTCTGTAAACAAAAATAATATATGTATATCTCCTTAATCTAGTATTCTCAAAAAATCCTGATAAAATCATACATTTATAATAAATAACATCTTTTACCTTAAACCAGAACTTTTTACATAAAGCGAGCAACAAAAAGGCTATTGATCAACCCTAAATATTTCTGCCATATCTCACAAGCTCACTAGAAGATATCCATATATTATATAAATATTACTGAACACATGTATTATTACACTTACATGGTAATTTATTGTCTATTTACTGTCTATAACCAACACCTCTGTATTTTCTATTGCTTTATCAATCAACTCCTCAAGATTGGCTTTTTGCTCCGAAAACAATATTTTTTCAAGTACAGGCTTTGTATTCGGATGTTTTGCAACAAAAACAGTACAACAATCTTCGTACGGGAGTATGGATGTTTCAAAAGTACCAATTTTTCTTGCGATATCAATCACTTCGTTTTTATCCATTCCAATTAAAGGTCTGAATACTGGCATTTTGACTACAGAATTGGTTACATAGAGACTTTGTATAGTTTGACTTGCTACCTGACCTACACTTTCGCCTGTCACAAGAGCTAGTGCACCTACTTTTTCAGCGATTCTCTCAGCTATGGTCATCATTACTCTTCTCATAATAATAGTAAGCTCATCCTGTGGGCATTTTTCATTTATCTCCAACTGAATGTCAGTAAAAGGGACTATATGAAGTTTTATCTTATTGCAAAATTTTGTAAGTATTTTAGCAAGATCTATAACTTTCTCTTTTGCACGTTCACTTGTATAAGGATAACTATAAAAATGAACAGCTTCAATCTCAACTCCTCTTTTCCCAATCATCCAGCCAGCTACAGGACTGTCTATACCCCCAGATAAAAGCAGCATAGCTTTTCCATTAGAGCCTATAGGCATACCACATACACCTGGAATTATCTCTGAGTATATATATGCAAATTCCCTTACTTCAACATAAAAAGTAAATTCCGGTTTTTTCACATCGACGCTAAGCTCAGGGAAATTCTCAAGAATGTATCCACCAAGCTCCCTGCTTATTTCGGGCGAATCCATAGGAAAACTCTTATTTCCTCTTTTAGTCTCAACCTTGAAGGTCTTATAACCCTTTCTATCCAACAAATCCTTTACCATGATCAAGGAATTCTCTTTTATAACTTCATAATTGCTTTCAATTTTCCACACAGGACTTACCGATACAATGCCAAAAACCTTAGTCAAAAGACTTATTGCTTCATCAAAATCATAGTCCTCAGACTGTGGTTCAACATATATCCTTGCCTGTGACTTAAAAACCCCAACTTTTCCCAATGGATTTATTGCCTTCTTAATGTTATCTATGAGCTTCCTTTCAAATACGGGTCTATTCAAACCCTTTAGTAAAATCTCCCCATATCTGACCAGAATTACTTTTTTCATCTTTTCCCTCCACGTTTTGTATTAATTTTTGGTAATATCTTTTTTATAGCATTAATAGTATACTCCATATCTTTTATGGAATTAAAAGCAGAAAAGCTGAATCTTATTGCACCATCAATTGTTTCAGGTCTTAAGCCTAATGCCTTTAATACATGGCTATGGACATTCTTTCTCGAAGAACATGCTGAACCTGTAGATACAAATACATTCTCCATTTCAAGGTGATGTAGAAGAACTTCTGCACGTATATCTGAAAAAGAAACATTAAGGATATAAGGTGATGCATCTTTAGGTGATACTACAAAAACCTCTTTAGGAAATTCTTCATATAATCTGTTTTTAAAATACTCTTTTATTTTCATACATCGTAAGTAATTCTCGTCAATTTTTTTAGTAGTTATATCTGCGGCCATTCCAAATCCACATATACCAGAAACATTTTCCGTTCCCGACCTCATGGTAAACTCCTGTCCTCCACCTATTATCACAGGCTTTACTTTTAAACCTCTCTTTACATATAAAGCTCCTACACCCTTTGGTCCATGAATTTTATGTGAGCTTATAGACATCAAATCGATTCCTAACTTTTTGGGCAAAATTTTTACTTTCCCATAAGCTTGAACAGCATCCACATGGATAGCAATTTCTCTGTCTATGCTATTCTTTATTTCAACTATTTCATTAATAGGCTGTATACTTCCAATTTCATTATTTATATAAATTATACTTATTAATGCAGTTTGATCATCTATTGCCTCTCTTAAACTATTTAAGTTGATTACTCCCTTTTCATCCACGTCAATGAAATCAACAATGTAACCTCTATCAATTAAATTCTTGTATACTTCTAACACTGAAGGATGCTCTATTTTTGTTGTTATGATTTTATTCCCTTTTCTAGGATTTCCCTCAAGATATCCGATTATAGCGAGATTATTAGCTTCCGTTCCACCCGATGTAAAATAAATCTCCTGATTATCTACTGCTAACGATTTAGCAATAATTTCTCTAGCACTTTTTATATACTTTTCTGCCTCTAACCCTTTACTATGCAAAGATGATGGATTTGCGTATACATTTTTATTAATATGCGAAATAAACTCTATTACTTCGTCATAGGGCTTTGTCGTAGCACTATTGTCAAGATAAATATCTTTAATCATTTTTTCTCCCCTTTGCCTCATAAGCTTTTACACCTTTTGTGTATAATCACCATTAATAGTTTTGTCATAATGTTTGCATGTTTTGCTAGCCTTTATCCTGAAAGTCTTATAGCGTATAGTATATCATAGGCTATAAGATATTCAAACTATATGTTTCTCGAAAAACGTCAAAAATATTTCATCCATTCTAAGAAAATTGGTTCGTTCGAAAGAAGCGTAAAAAAAGATGCTCTGACTATTGTCTTTAGCAGAGCATCTTTTACTTATATATTTTATTAATCAGAGGCTAAATAATTTAAATAGTGTTTAAGGCATTCATAATTTGATTCGGAAATTTCTCTTATCTCTATGCCATATTCAAAATAGCTTTTACATTTACTTCTTCTTACAATCGCACCTCTAAAGGAAAGCCTGTTTGTTCTATCTAGGATAACTTCAACTGCAACATTATCAGTCATTGACAGATACTCCGAACAATTAAATTTGATTCCTCCAGAGCTCATGTTCTTTACGACAACAAATACTCTGTCAAAAAAATCAGGGCTATTTAAATTTGCCATCAAACTTACATAATATCTTTCATACTTTCTTGAGTCTTTTAGTCTTTCAATGCTAGTTGTAGTAATAGTTAAATCTAAGGGGTTTAGAGAATTAATATTTTTTATTTTTCCACTAATAGCAAACAAATCATATGTATTAGAACAATTTATAGATACATTATCGCCTGGAAAGATAAAAGTTTCTTTTATTGATTCTTTGGTGGTAAGCCTTAATGTGTTTTCTGATTTTTCTAGAACACTAGCATTTAAATATTCAAACATCTTAGTGTGTTTTATTTCAAGACCTGTACCTATCTTTACTATCCTATTGAGTCTTTTTTCAATATCCAAAGAAGTATTTGCTGTATTTTTGTCTAAATAACCTCCAGACACAATCCCCACCCCTTCCAAAAGATATTTATGATAGTACAAAAGAAAAACTTATAATTCTGAATAGACCTTTTTTGAAATCACCTTATGTAAATCTTTAATATAATTACTACATTTCTGATTTCAAATTCAAAAAGTTCTTTTGAAAGAAAACAATTGAATTTTATACACGTGTTAATTATACTATATATTTTCTTAAATTAACATATGTTTTAGCAATAATTTCTTCTTAAGAAGAAAAAGAAGAGCATTTTATAACTATAAAAATACAAATCAGTATAATATTATGTTTACCTTTGTGTCAATATTAATATATTGCTATAAAATAATAAAATAACACTTTATTTTTTCTTTGCCCTATGCTATAATAGGTATTGAAGTACAATATTTCCTCCCGATCACGGTATAAGGAGATATAAATAGTGACTTATGAAACAGGGCAAAATCGTTGAAAGACGACGACGCAAAGCTGTGGGTCTAACGTTTAAGGTCGTACCTTAAGCTACGATTGCCAAGCTGCCATTAAAAGTTCTGTTTATACTCTTTTAAATAAAAGCTTAAGGGCTTTTGACTCTATTATACTATTAATGAGTCAAATATAAAAGGAAATAGGTCATTAATATTTCCTTATACCATATTTTTTTCTTAGGATATTTATATAAAGCTTTTTCTAAAAAGAGCCTATACATCACTTATGTAGTAGTATTTTATGAATACTCAAAATTCTTTAGAAAATCTAGTTTACAATATTCTTTATCTAATCTATCTGTTATATATCTTTTTGAAACCTTTCTGAGCTCTATGAGTATTTTATCTGAAACCTCAAAATTAAAAATATTCTTCATATTACTGTATACTATATAGTGAATTGCCCTTGCAGCACCTTCAGACAAATTTAAGGCATACCTATCATCTGACATACATTGTTTACATAAAAATCCACAGTGTTTAAAACTAAAAGCAAAATCCTTAAAATCATCTTTTCCGCATTTTAGGCACCCCATTACAGAAGGTGTATACCCTAAAATCGCCATCAACCTAATTTCAAAAACTCTCGTTATTTGTTCTGGAGGTTTATCCGATTTTGCAAGCATATATAGAGAATTCAAAAAGAGCTGCAATGCTCTACTTGATGGCTGCTCTTCTTGAACACAGTCTAATATAATTTCATTTATGTGGGCTGCATAGGTAAGCTTTACCAAATCATTTCTTATTTCATAAAAAGGCTCAATCACATCACAACTGTTTATTGAGTAGATATCTTTTCCTTTAAAAAGGACAAATTCACTATAACAGAATAATTGTGCACCTGCTATAAGACGACTTTTAGGTCTTCTAGCTCCTTTAGCAGCTCCTTGAATCTTCCCCTTATTTTTTGAAAAAATAGTTACTATTTTATCTGCTTCTCCAACGTTTAATTCTTTAATAATTATACCTTTAGTTTTGATATAACTCATTATTAACCTCATAAATCCACGGGCTAAAATATTTTGCCCCCAGTAAATATTTATAAATCTTAAAATTTTGTCTCCTAGATTAACTATTACTTATAGCAACTTCGTCCTTTGCTAGCATTGTTTCTTCATCTACTTTCTTTTTTTCTTCAATTTCCTTAAGAAACATATAAACATCAATATTTCCGGTACTTTCAAAAGCTTTCCAAGCAAATTCTTTTAACATAAAATGCATTCCCCCTTAAGTCTATTTTGCATTCTTTATGTTTCTTGAAAATCCTTTTAATTCATTAGGCCATCCCAATAAATAACTTTACAGTATTTAGGTCATAAAACGCTCTAAATTCTTCTAAAATAGTAGCTGACCAGTTATTTTCTTGAATCACCTTATATAAATTTTCTAGAAATCATAGGCATATGCCTACAAACTCATTTCACTTTCTTTTTTACAAAATGGAAATTCAAAATAAAAGGAGTTCGATTCGCTAAAAATCTTCATTTAGTATATATCGAACAATAAGTTTGTATGCATTTGTCCTTATTAGGTTTCACTAAAAAAAAGTTTTGTATACTTGAAAATTTATGTTAGGTGATTAAAATAACCTTGTAATGGCAATTGGAAAGTTTTTGCGAAATCACCTTATTTTTTGTAGCCTAAAACCTTCAACATTTGATCACTATTTCTCCAATCGGGTTTTACTTTTACCCATAACTCTAAAAACACCTTAGTTCCCAGCAGGTTTTCAATTTCATGCCTAGATAAACTGCCAATACGTTTAAGCATGCTTCCGCCTTTTCCTATAAGAATTCCCTTGTGAGTATTTTTCTCGCAATATATATTTGCCTGAATATTTATTATATCTTTGTCCTCTCTTTGTTTAAAGGATATAACTTCAACTCCTACACCATGCGGTACTTCTTCACTAACAAGCTGAAGGATTTTCTCTCTGATTAGTTCGGCAGCTATTAATTTTTCGGGCTGATCCGTCAACATATCTTCTGGAAAATATTTTGGTCCTTCAGGCATAACCTTTAAAATCTCACCAATAAGCGAATCCTGCTTACCGTCTTTTAGTGCTGAAATTGGAATTACAGCCTCAAAGTCCATCAAATCCTTGTACAGATTTATAAGGGGTAATAACTGAGATTTATCTATTAAATCGATTTTATTTATAATCAAAAATACTTTTGATTTCACCTCTTTTAACTGTTCAATTATATAAATATCTCCTGGACCAGGTTTAGGAGAGTCCGCCTCTATTAGAAATAATACTGCATCAACTTCATTCAAACTCTCTACAGCGATATGCACCATAAAGTCTCCTAGTTTATTCTTTGGCTTGTGAATTCCAGGAGTATCAATAAACACTAATTGATGATTATCTCCTGTAATTACCGCCTTAATAGAATTCCTCGTAGTTTGAGGTTTATCGGACATTATTGCAATCTTTTCCCCTGTAATACTATTTAAAAGTGTTGATTTACCAACATTTGGTCTTCCTACTATTGATACAAAACCTGATTTAAAACTCATCAAATTCTTCCTCCTAAAATTTATCTAAGGTGTATCAAAAAAAGTTCATCGTCAATATATATTTCTAACCAAATTAAATCAGCCCTATGAATTATTTATTGACTAATTCTTTTATTCACCTAAATATCTAAAAAAAACAACAATGTAATTAAAAACATCAACTAATTATTTCTTAATCCATCTTAAATTGACAAATCTAATTTCTCTAATACAGCATACTGCTTTGAAATCATCTTTTTTTCTCTTTCCGGTGTATCATGGTCATAACCTAGAAGGTGAAATATTCCATGAGTAATCAAAAAAGCCAATTCCCGTTCAAAGGAATGCCCATACTCTTCCGCCTGTAGTTTTGTCATTTCAAGAGAAACAATTATATCTCCAAGCAAAAGTACCTCCTCATCAAGATCGAAATCCCCCTCATTAGAATTTATTACACCTTCATACATATCTACTATGGGGAAAGATAGAACATCTGTTTCCTTGTCAATTGTTCGATGTTCCTTATTTATTTGCCTTATATACTCATTATCCACTAACATTATGGAGATTTCCGATGGTATACTAAAGCCTTCTGTTGTAAGACTATAGTTCACAGAGTTTTTTATAAGTTCTTTCATATTCTCAGTTACCTTTATCTTATCCTGTATATCCTCAATCAATACTCTCATTTTTTCTTCTCCTTAGTGGATTTTTCGCGGGAAGTATCGGGATCTGATCGATCCATTGTCTCCTCAATATTATCCCTAAATAGTTTTTCCTTCTGCCATTCTTCAGTGTCTATTTCCTTTTGATCTATTCCATCCTCATTATCCGATTGTTTGAATTTATTCTTTACATCGGGATATTCCTCTCTTGCATGAAAATATCCCCCAAACACCTTAATGAAAGCCTTCGCTATATTATCTAAATCCTTGAAAGACAAATTACATTGATCAAGCTGTCCATCATCTAACTTATCCTTAATAATCTTCCTTACAAACCCTTCAATTTTACCCTCAGTCTTATCTGGCATTGATCTGACTGCCGCTTCAACCGAATCTGCCAACATAACTACTGCCGCTTCTTTAGTGGAAGGTTTTTCTCCATCATATCTGAAATTTGCTTCACTAACAGCTTCATCCTTTTCAACATTTTTTGCCTTATGGTAAAAATATGCAACAAGTGTCGTTCCATGATGTTGAATGATTATATCTCTTATTATAAGCGGTATTCTATACCTTTTTGCAATTTCTACACCATCATGAATATGGGATGTTATTACAAGAGTACTTAGATTAGCAGTCATCTTGTCATGAGGATTACCATCCATTTGATTTTCCATAAAAAAACTCGGTCGTTTAAGTTTGCCTATGTCATGGAAATATGCTGCCACTCTAGCTAACAGTGCATTACCTCCAACAGCTTCCGTACCAGCTTCTGCTAAATTCCCTACCATCAAACTATGATGATACGTCCCTGGTGCTTCTATCAAAAGCCTTTTTAAAAGTGGATGGTTTGGATTACCCAGTTCTAAAAGTCTTATGGGTGTAACTATATTGAAAGCTACTTCCAAATAAGGCAAAAGTCCAATTGTAAGTACAATAGAAAGAAATCCGTTAAGCATAACGATAATAGATTCATAAAATATTGTCTTTGGTGGATATTTTCCTATTAAGTCTATGGATACTATGGTCAGTACATTAATAATCCCAATAATAAGACCACCCATGGAAAGTGAGTTTCTGTGATAACTGGTCTTAGATACTATAAATGCTGTAAAGGCACCACTTACAGCTCCAAGAATCATAAACTTCATCTCACCATTAGTCATAATAGAAATTGTAATGGTTAATAAAAAGTTCACAATAACCGCCAATCTCAAGTCAAGCAAAATAGATATAAGTGCTGTAGCCAAAAATATAGGAATGGTTAGAGTTGATATTTCAAAAACCATACGTGCTGTGATTAGTATTATTAATATCAGAAGGGACAATAAAATAAGATCATTTCTACTGTAAAAAACTTTCTTACTGAAATTATTTATATAGAGAATGAGCAATAGGGAAATTAAAATAATAATTATAAATATTCCAATTGCAAAAGCATAGTCTATTCTTCCCGTAGTTTCCAACAAATTAAGCTCTTCAAGAATTCGATACTTGTCCTCTGTAACAACATCACCCTTGCTTAAAATTCTGTCACCCTTTTTTACCATCTCAATATTATCGGGATCATTTAAAGCAATTTCATAAGCTAACTCCTTCTTTGCCTTTGTTGCTTCAGCATTTATAGTCCTATTAGGCTTTATTAAATATTTCGACAGAAGCAAGCCACAGTTTTTTATCTCTTGCCTCAGCTCTGTGTTTAAAATATTATTTTGCATTTGAAGAATCTTTTGAGATATGTTATCCTCCGTAACGTCCTGCTCCATTATTTCTCCAACAAGTGAACGTAATAGAGTACCAAAACTTTGAATTTCTTCATCACTAGCACTCGTGATAAAGAACAAGACCTGATCATAGGACAAAACAATATTTAGCTTCTCTATATCTTTATTAAGATTGACTGCCTCTTCCTTCTTAATATTTAAAATTTTAGTCGCATAATTTTCATCATTAGGATCTAACGTTCCACTTATCTTTTTGTCTGCGTTTTTTCTAGCTCTTTCAATAAGATTAATAAAGTCCACCGTTGTATTAATAACATCGATAGAAGCATTCCTTATTTCTTTCATATCACCAACTTCAGCTTCAGCAACTTTTCTGGCTTTTTCTTCGGTCAGTATGGTATTTTTAATATCTCTTGGTGCTGTAATATCATAATCCGATTTTCCGTTAAGCTCTAGTTTGTATTTCTTAGGAGTAGCACCATTTAATACAATTGTATAAGCAACAAAGACGGTTACTACTGCTATTATTATTCTTTGAATACGCTTGTCCTTAAAATAAATTTTAAAATATCCATGAAAATCTACATTCTTCTCCTTAGACATATAGCTTTTCGCCTCCATTAAGAAGTTATTTTGTAAAAACACTTCCTACATAATAACCGTTATTGAAATCAATTGCTCTTTTTCTTGTCATATCTGTCATAGGCCTGAATTATTTTTTGTACAAGCTCGTGTCTCACAACATCTCTATCGGATAAATGCACAAAGGATATGCCTTTTATATCCGTTAAAATATTCATTACTTCTTTAAGGCCTGATTTTGTATCACCAGGCAGATCAATCTGGGTTATATCACCGGTAACAACAGCCTTTGACCCAAATCCTATACGAGTTAGAAACATTTTCATTTGCTCTGGCGTTGTATTTTGTGCCTCATCCAAAATTATAAACGAATCGTCCAAGGTCCTTCCCCTCATATATGCAAGTGGTGCTACTTCTATCATGCCTTTTTCAAGGTATTTTTGATAACTGTCGAAACCCATCATTTCATAAAGTGCATCATATAAAGGTCTTAAATATGGATCAACCTTGTTCTGTAGGTCTCCGGGTAAAAAACCCAGCTTTTCACCTGCTTCAACTGCAGGTCTAGTCAATACAATTCTGTTCACCTGTTTGTTCCTAAACGCTGTCACAGCCATCGCTACAGCGAGAAAGGTTTTTCCTGTTCCAGCAGGTCCTATGCCAAACACGATATCATTGTTTCTTATCACATCTGCATATACTTTCTGCCCATGGGTTTTTGACTTTATTTGTTTCCCCCTAGCTGTAAGGCAGATATAGTCTGCATTAAAACCGTTAACCTTGTCCAATTGATTTTCATTTGCAAGCTGTACTAGATAACTTACGCTTTGTTTGGTTATGATATCACCCTGAGATGCAATATCTACCAACCTTTGAAGTACTGTTTTGGCTTTATATACCCCTTCATCATCTCCAACAATTCTAATACTTTTATCTCTTGATATAACCTTTACACCAAATGAATCCTCTATCATTTGCAAATTTTCATCAAAATTACCAAAAAGATTCATAGCATGTTCAATTCTATCAAACTCCAATGACACTTCCACAAGACTTTCCAATCAGTTTCCCCCAATCTCTCTTTCGTATCCAATATTCTCAAGGCATTCTATAGTCACTTCCGCAGTGACTTGCCCATCGTCTTTTTCAATAAAACTTTCATTTATTTCAACTATTTGAGCATCTTTAGGTACATTTTCAGATGCCTTTTTGTAAGCATTGCCTACTGCTGTTTTTTTAGCTTCATCTAAAGTTATTTCTTTTTCAATAATATTATTTTCATAATACCTCCCAATTACCAACCCAAAGGGTAAAACCAAATCTTCACCAATAGAAAGAGACTTCTCGATATTTACTTGATCATACTCCACGAAAGGTGAATTTCTATGAAATAAATCAATTTTTTTAGAAAACAACACCAATGACACATTGTCTTTTTTTCTGCCTGTTCTAGTCTTTTCAAAAACTTTAGTTTCCACCGGAACTCTTGCATCATACCAAGTCCTTGCAAAAACATCACCCATTGCATGCAAAATTCTAGGATTATCCTCCTGATTTTTGATCGGTACTGTCCCAGATATAAGTATTTGGTCTTTCTTAACAGTTTCCCCAACTTTTACTGCTTCCAAACCAGATTTTACAAAGATGGAGCTAATAACCCCATCTCTAGTAGCAACAATATCACAAGGACTATTCTTATTAACTAACTTGGGCCTTTCAACCCCTTCAGACACTTCAATCTTTACCTTAGTACCTTTTACTACAACACTAACCCATGACAACTCATTTATATCGAACATGAGGTTACTTGCAACATCATGGGGATTTATCCTATACTTAAATACACCTGGTTTCACTCCTAATTGGTATACTCTATCTATTATCGTTTCAGTTGTAACCTTTTCATTTCCGTTTACTTCTACACTCCATACAAAGGATGACATAAAATAAAACAAAAAAACAAATAGTATTGCCCCTGCAATAAAAGTCTTTCTTCTTTTATATCGATTAAGAACAAAGGGAAAACCACTCTTCCCCATAATTCTTACTCTGCAACCTGTTTTTCTAGCAATGGGTCTTAGCATTTTAAACCCTTTAATGCTGACCTTCATGGACATAGCACTATTTTTTTTCTTTTTTATGTCCCAGAGAAAAATTTGTCTTCTGGTACATATATTAACAAACT
The DNA here is from genome assembly GCA_012519925.1 of Clostridiaceae bacterium. Lineage (GTDB taxonomy): Bacteria > Bacillota > Clostridia > Acetivibrionales > Acetivibrionaceae > Acetivibrio. The sequence continues at coordinate 29,631 of JAAYPF010000170.1, read as the reverse complement.
TCTCTAAAAAATAGCCTTCAACAAATATAATAACATATCCTTTAATATAATTCCATAACCTCAATAACATTTAAATTCCCCCGATATTGCTACAAAGATTTTATTCTTATAAAAGTTGGCCTCATACTTCACTTTAAAAACTCAAGACTTGATATATCGCCGTTAACCATCAGATCCTCTGAAGTGATTTCTTTTATCCTAAGTCCCGCTCCTGTTATTTTGATAATGCCGCTATTGGTATTTATCCTTATCTTATCATTATCATATTCGATAATTCCTTTAAAATTCTCTATAAGCAAATCAGCGTTTCCAACCATGGTCAATTTAGGCACGTTTAAAACAATATCCTTTGGAAGTTCCAGTAGTTCGGACATTTTTTCCTTCAAACTCACTTTAGGCACTTGTGCTTTTTTATTCTTTTTTATTATCTTTTTTTTACGAGACATAGCTTAGTCCCCCTGACAATTGAAATTTCAGTTAGGGAGTTTCAAAATATACCTATTCAACAGTTTAGATAAAAAAACAATCAAATCAATTTTTTTGAAACTCCAAATACTCAGTTATCTGTTTGATTTTGCCTTAGCAAATTGTTAGGGTCTCCAAATTCAAAGCCTTTACTTCTAGCTCCCTTAATTATCATATCTAAAGCATCTGCATTATCCTTTGAAACTGCATGTAAAAGCATAACCTCTCCATTATGTAAATTGTTCATAACCTTGTCATAAGCATACTGTGCACCACGGATTTTATCCCTATACCAGTCGTCATAAGCAAAGCTCCAAAATAAATTTACATATCCTAATCTTTGGGTTATTGCAAGAGTTCTCTCACTATATTCACCCTTTGGAGGTCTTAAAAATTGCATGTGCTTGCCGAATTTTTCAAAGAAAGCTCTGTCAAGACCGAGGATTTCCTCTTCAAGAGTCTTATCATCAACACTTGGCAGACTTGGATGATGTATTGAATGGTTGCCTACGATATGTCCTTCCTCTACCATTCTTCTAACGAGGTCCTGATGTTCCGAAAGATAAGGACCTGTAATAAAAAACACTGCTTTTACATTGTTTTCTCTCAAAGCATCTAGGATTTTTGGAGTATATCCGTTTTCATAGCCCTCATCAAAAGTAAGATAAATCTCATTTTTTTCAGTATCACCTATATATAGGGCTCCATATTTTTTCAGAAGTTCAGGGGCACCCGGGTCCGCATCAGGTGTCTTACCAAAGCCTTTCCTAAGTATTCCCCATCTTAACAAATTGTTTTTGTATTCACCACTATATTTATTATCTACAAAAACTTCTTCACAAATAATTTCTTCAATTACACCTTCACTTAACATTCCCGTTATCTCAGTACTAAAGTCAATGTCTTCAAAAGTTGCAGAATACACACCGCCTAAGTCTGGCAAACATAAATTCTCACTCTGTTCCTTGCTGATAATATTTATCATAAGCAAAGCAAATATTAACAAGCATAAAACTATTACTTTTTTCTTCATTTCCAAACCTCCTAAATACAAAAATAAGCCTATACAACAGACAAGTTCATTATTTGGCCTATATTATTTATATAAGTATTTAGTTTAAAAAAGACCATTTGGAAAATTCATACTATGGCATAGCAAAAAATCCAGACAACTTATTTCTCAGTGTTTACTTATTACTAGGCTTAATATAGTCGAAATAAAAAGAAGGTCTGTTTTTTTCTATTTTAGGAATTGTAATACTATCAACTTTTTCAGCCTCCACACTTAGCATGTCATCCTTTTCCAGCTTAGCAAAAACACTACCTAGCATTTTTATGGAATCATCTAGTTTTTGTGGTTCAACTATAGCTTTTATTAAAAAAGTTTTATCCGAACTCATAGGAACTCCATTAATTATTAGATAATTGCCTACTTCGGAGATTTCTGTCATTGCAATTATCCGTTCGTTGTTTACAGCAATAGCATTTGCTTCAGCTACTCTAAGAGCGTTAATAACCTCTAATATGTCTCTCGAAGATATCCAACCAAAATCGGTATCATTAACGGAAATACTGATTATAATCCCAGATCCCTGTACATCTGTAAGTCCTGCAATTATATTTGCCTTTTCCACTTCTATCCTGAGATTCTTCTCATACAAGTCTATATTTCCTTTTGCGTCTTCAAATTCTTTAAGCTCTCTGTTTAAAGTATCATTTCTACTTCTCAGTTCTTCATTGTTTTTCTTCTCTAATATCAGTTTATCCTTTAAGTCTTCTAAAGTCACATTTTGAACATTTGCGGTTTTTTTATTGTTATAAACGCTTTTATACTGCCATGCTACAGCTAGACCAATTATAAGGCAAATTACAGTTATTGCGATAGTATTTCTATATTTCATGGATTGGCTACCTCCAGACCCTTAAGCAAGTTATCTAAGTTTCCATTGTATTTTGGTATCTCTATGTTCTTAACTTCTTTTATATCAACTCTTATTCCAAACGCACTTAAAGAAGCAAAAATAATACTATCATTAAAAGTTGAATACAAACGCTTAGGATCACCAATAGCCTTAATTTCAAAAGGTACTGCATACCTATTTCTGTTAACACGAATTGTAGGTCCAGCACATACAACTTCCGTTGTTGGAAGCACCCTCTCATTATTTATTGAAATTGCTTGTGCGCCAGCTTTTTTAAGCTCATTAACTACTTCATAAATATCTTCAGAATGTAGTAAACTCAAACTAGATTGAAAGGGGTTTTTTTCTGTTGCATCATTTAAAGTCAAAACAACACCTTCTCCTATTACATCAGTAAGTCCTGCGTAAAGCTTTGCAGTTTCCCATTGATCCGTCAATTGTCCATTATCATTTCCACTAGAAAAAGTCTTTAAAATACTTTCCTTCTTTTTTAAATTAAAATCAATTTCTTCTCTAAGCCTATTCCCTTCAGCTATTTCCAAATCTAGTTCCTTCTTAAGCTTATCGATTTCATACGCTATAGAAGGCTTGTTTTTTGAACTGTTCACTATACTCCTAAATTGCACTGTAGTTAAAAGTCCAAACAAAATGAATATAAACATCAATATATACTTTTTATCTTTATTATTCATATGAACTCATCCCTTCTTAGTACTTCCTTCATGGCAACATATCATACTATATAGGTTTATCTTAGTAAGCATCAACGCACATTAGCTTATTAGGTGATATTTGAAAACAACTAGTCTATTGTCACCCTCATATATAATTTAATTTGACGGGCTTATATCCTCTAATAAGACTTTTTTCAAACTTTTTATTCTACGTAAATTATAGCAATGCTCAGATAGAGAATTCAAGATTTAGAACCTAGAGTAGGAAAGAAATTAATATTCTGAGTACTAAATACTATAGTCCTAAATTCTTACACCCATGCCATGTTTTAACTAAATATTGTAAAGATTTTTATTGAAAGGGTCTTATCTTAATTTTCGCCTATCTTAAACGAAATATTTTATCCTCATTCTTAATTCTACTATAAAATTTTACTATTTCAAGTGTTATATACAATTCTTCTCAAGAAGTTTGTCTATAAATTTTTATGTAATAAATCAATATCTCCTTAGTATACTAATCATAGATACCTCTTTATCTTCAGGTGTTTATATTATGAAAAGAGTTCACTTCATTGTATTTAAAAGATCTCAAGTAATTAATCTACTAAAGATTATCTTTATATGCTTTTTTATATTAGGTTTAAGTCTGCAATTTTTTATCAATAAATCTCTTTTCGTTTCTGAAAAAGCGTATACAGTAGATACATCAGTAAAAGAAAATTCAACTGGAAAGCTTGCAATTGTCATTGATGATTTTGGCTCGGATAGGAACGGTGTAAAAGAAATGATGTCTATAAAAAGGCATTTAACTTTTGCTGTAATGCCTTTTTTAAGCTATAGTCAAATTGATGCAAAAGAAGCTTTCGAAAAGGGTTTTGAAGTAATTGTACATTTACCTATGGAACCGGTTAATGGTAAAATTAGCTGGCTTGGTCCAAAACCGATTGTTTCCACCTTAAGCGACAATGATGTTTATATGATAACTTCCGAAGCCTTTTCAGATGTTCCTTATGCAGTCGGAGCAAATATACATATGGGTTCGAAAATCAGTGCTGATGAACGTATTATTTCTGATGTCCTAGATATTATTAAAGAAAAGGGTGTGTATTTTTTAGACAGTAAAACTAGTGCAAAATCTGTCGTAAGGCAAATTGCAACTGAAAAAGGTGTTACTTTTTACGAGAGAGATATCTTCCTTGATGGTCAAACTACAAAGGAACATGTTAAGGAACAGCTTAGAAAAGCGGGAGAAATTGCATTGAAAAACGGGAAATCTATTGCTATCGGGCATGTAGGCATTGAAGGAGGCAAAATTACTGCACAGGCAATACAGGAGATGTTGCCGGAGTTTGATAAGAAAAATATACAGTTGGTATTTGTTTCGGAATTGGAGAATTAATATACAGTTTGAAAATTATTTAAATGCGTGAAAATATCAGGATGCATAGAAATGCTTTGTAGGATTAATGGATACTTGCACTGCTTTGAGCTATGCCTTTATATGAAGCTCTTCTATAAATTTAATGTGCTTTGTTAGACAATAAAAAATTGTGATGGTATAAGCCATCACAATTTTTTATTAAGCCTCTTTTAAACGAAGTGAAAGAGGCAAAACCTGAGGGGCTCGATGCCTCGGAGTTTTTATTGCTGCATAATTTTTTTAACTTCTGCTTATTTGAGCAACTTTATCGGCATAAACGCTGGTCAATTCCTGAGCAATCTCAGCAGAATAGCTTTCACTCTTAATCCTGCAAACAGGCTGCTCCGAATCGGGAAGTATCAATACCCATCCACCGTCTTTAAAAATTTTTACACCTTCTAACGTCTCTATACTATTATTATCACTTTCCTGGATTATCCGCCTCATTACCTTACCCTTTGCGTTCCAAGAACACTCTACTTCTTTTTCATCTACATAAAAATCTGGTATCATATTGATTAAATCTACAAGCTTATAGTTATTAGACTTTAAAAAGTCCATTATTTTTATGAGAGCAGAAATTGCATCAAAATGAAAATTAAACTGATCTATAGACTCTGACTTCATTTCGTTTCCGAGAATTTTATTCATCACATCCTGGTGAGAAGTCTTTGTTCTAATAACCTTTCCATGATTTTCCTTAGCCAGCTTTTCTACAACATGAGTTGTAGATAATGGTACAACCACAGTTCCACCCTCTATAGTCTTAAATAAAATTAATGATACAAGAGCTGTAAACATATCTTCATTTATTATTCTTCCCTTGTTATCAACAAGCATCATTCTCTCCGAATTATCTTCTATTGATATTCCAAAATCGAAATCACCCATTTTTACCATGCTTGTGAAATAATTCAATTCATTTGACTCGCTGCTTCCTTTTCCCCTTAATAAATCTAAATTGAGATTTGTCTCCTCAACAGAGCAACCAAAGCTTTTTAATAGACCTGAAACAGTTTTTAGTATAGCTTTTGAAGGTGAATTTAAAGCTATCTTATATTCAAAACTCTTATTCTTTGCGTTGTTTATTATGTTTCTTAAATAGAAGGAAGTAAAATCCGGTACCACTTCCAACTCCTTAATCACATCACCTTCACATCTACTAAAATCCTCCCGTGCAAAAGCATTTTCAATCTTTCTTTCCATTGCTCTATCTATGTTGCTGCCCTTTGTATCTAAAAAGTCAACATGTAATCTACCTGAATTAATACTTGAAGTACTTATGTGGATTCCTCCATCAACTCCATAAAATCTTATTGCAGATCTTGATACCGGTAAATGCAATATACCTAAATCTATGACTTTAAGCCCAGCTGATAACAAACCTGATATAAAAGAAATTTTTAGCATTTTTGCTGCACTCGATTCTTCACAACTTACCCCTACAGTACCTTTACCTTTCAGGGTTGCACCATAAGCAGCACCGAGTTTCGAAGCATATTCTGGGGTTATATCTACATTTATTTCACCTGCAAGTCCTCTCTGTCCAAAAATTGAGCGTATGGATTTTGTTCCCCATACAAGATTCGAATTTACTTCTGTAGCTTCTTCTACCATTTTGTTCGGCCAGATCTTTATGTTAGGTTTAATTATTGCATTCTCTTTTATTATTGTGTCACAACCGATAACTGAATTCTCAAAAGAAGAAGAATGCTCTTTCATATTTACTTTATTACATATTACTGTCCCCCGTATTTCGACATTCTTATCTATGACACACCCTTTCCATATTACACTTTTCTTAACACTGCTGCTCTCTGATATTAAAGTGTTGTCTCCAATAATACAATAGCTATCTAGCATTGCATTACTTTTAATTTTAGTGTTCGCTCCAATTAAACAAGGTCCTTGTATTGCGACACCATCTTCAATAGTTGTCCCATCCCCGATCCAAACTTTTTCTCTTATCATATTCCCCGGTATTTGTACCTCTACCTTTTGGTCAAGTACATCCATATTTGCTTGCCAGTATGCCCTCAAGTCTCCAATATCACACCAGTACTCATCTGTAACGAAGCCATACATGGGTTTATTATCCTTTAGTATCATAGGGAATAGGTCTTTACTAAAATCAAACACTTCATTTTTATTAAAGAATTTTAAAACCTCCGGTGAAAGTATATAGATACCGGTATTAACAGTGTCACTGAATACTTCTCCCCAGCTCGGCTTTTCCAAAAATCTTATGATTCTTCCATCTTCATTAGTAACTACAACTCCATATTCCAACGGGATATCAACTTTTTTTAAGACCAAAGTTGCCATAGATTGCTTTTTCATATGATAATCTATGGCTTTACTTAGATTAATATCTGTTAATGCATCTCCACTTATAACAATAAATGTGTCATCTAAGAATTCTTCAGCGTTTTTAACGCTTCCTGCAGTGCCCATTGGAGTATCCTCAACATAGTATTTAAGATTCACTCCATACTCGGATCCGTCTCCAAAATACTCCTTTATGAGATCCGGTAGATACTGCAATGTGACAGCTATGTCCGTTATGTTGTATTTTTTCAACAACTCAATAATGTGTTCCATTACCGGCTTGTTTACTATGGGCACCATCGGCTTCGGCCTGTTACAGGTAAGAGGCCTTAATCGAGTACCTTCTCCTCCTGCCATGATAACCGCTTTCATTCAATTCATCCTTTCATTCTAATACAATTATTAATAAACATCTAAGACTATTTCAAAAACAACCTAATATTGATGCTACATTGCCAATCATGTAAGCTTAACACTTCCATACAGAGGAATATTATTTTGCTGTGCAAAAAGCATAAATATTCTTTGTTTAAATGGAAATAAAAAGATCTATTTTCCTAAACTAAAAAATACTTATTTTTTTCCCCTATTTAATTCAGGAATAAACAAATTAAGTTTCCTTCACTTTGGCTATCTAAATAAAGCATTTGTAATTTCAACAACTTTAATTCACTTAATTTTAATCAACTTTGTTATTTTATTCATTTATATCTTCTTTAAGGCATTTTTTTCAATATTCTAATCCCCAAGAAAAGTTTGGCTATATCAATTATATACGATTACGAATCAGAATATCCATGTATTTACATTTTGCTGTAAGTAATTTTTTATTTCCCAGCAAATAATAAATAAGTGCAAAAGAATTATTAGCAACAATCTAAATATTTATTAATATTATTTTTATTGGAGGTATTATATGCCAAGAGTAAGTAAAAGTAGCAGTAAGGAATATATGAGAAACGGAGTAACAATACAACCTGCAATCCCAACGGTGGGAGAAAATATTACAGTAGTATATGATGGTCTTTTATCGAAGAGCGGAGCCTCACATGTATTTGCACGAGTAGGTTTTAGCAATAACTGGGACAATGAATTTGACTATCCTTTAGCCAAGACAGATACAGGCTTTGAAGCTACTATACCCGTTTTGAAATCAGATACTCTCAATATATGTTTTAAGGATTGTGCTAACAACTGGGATAATAACTCAGGAATGAATTACTCCTTTGATATAACTAAATAACCCGTAAGAGCGACACTTGTTATTAAGTGTCGCTTTTATACTTAACTTTTACTGGATTTCTATTAGATGGTCTTTAAAGATTTCAAAGCATCTTATTTATTTTTAGCACAATTTTTTCATAAATTAATATAATAGCAGTAAAGGGGGGTTTTTATATGTATTCATATAATAGAAGACCTTACATAAACAGGGAGTCTGAGAAAAAAATCAAAAAAGATATTGCTGAATCGGATGAAAATATAAATATTAACTCTAATAAAGCTGCTGATAGAGAAACTATCAATTTACTATTAGAGAGTGTAAACGAAATTAATAAATCAATAAAAAAACTAGAGGAAACTTTAATTGAAATAGCTTCAAGGCTAGTTAGCTTCGAAAACCATTTTGAATTTGAAAGCAATTGTAGAAATATACAAAGTCAATATGAATGTAAAAGTGTAAATAATCAAATATATTCCCAAAATAATACTGTCCCTGATATTAAAAGCACGAGCCAAAATGAAGAAACAGAAGAACTACCAATGATGCCCGGTGCAGGTTTTTCCCATATAACTGCAGACTACTTAAAAAAGCTTACAAAAAACAAGTAAGATAATCTTACAGTTTTTTGGTGTTAAGCAGATCGTATTTTAGAACAGAACCGTCATCTCTAACCTTTGGGATAGTAATATTGTCTTTTCTTTCTATGGTAACCTTTACTTCAAAAAGCATTTGAAGTTCTTCCACAATTCCACCAATCATTGTCAATGAGTTCTCGAGTTTTTTAGGGTCTGCTATTGCTTTGACTGTAAAAGGACTAACCATTTGTTTGCCATTTACCACAATGAAATCCCCTGCTTTTTTGATTTCACTCATAGCAACAATTCTCTCACCTTCAATGGATATAGCTTGAGCTTCCGCTGCCTTAAGCTCGTTTATTAAACGTAAAATCGCATTTTCTCTAATAGAATCTTTTCCAATGTACTCAATTTTAACAACTACTCCAGCACCTTCAACATCAGTTAGACCTGCTATCCATCTAGCTCTTTCCAACTCAGCCTCTAAGCTTTTCTCTAATTGGCTTCTATCCCCTTGAGAACTTTCATATTCCAAAACCCGATTTTGCAACTCCTCGTTTCTCTTTCTCAAATCTTCATTATTTTCCTTTTGAGCTAGCAATTCGTCTTTAACCGACTCTAATCTTACGATATTTGTAGTATCTCTTTTATTATTATTCAGTATACTTTTATACTGCCACGCTAACATAACTCCAAGAATAATACATATTAATGTTATAGATAGATTTCTACTGACTATCATTACAATTACCTCCATAATGTGTTTGCAATCAAAACATAAGTATTCAGAATAAAACAAGGCTACTCCGAAAAATAAATGCTTTAAGCTTTTAAATGGTAACTGAAAGTTTATCATTTCTACATAACCTAATTCTTATTCTACTACAAAATTATACTAATTCAAGTACATCAAAAGCAAAATTTTTAAATCAATCACTTTTTTCTTGTATATGAATATAATGAAGTATACATAAGATAATGCGGCTTAATTGTAAAAATTTAAGGAAAGTGATTTATATGAAAGTGCTTCTAGTAACGGGTGGTTCAGGTTTTGTAGGAAGTAATTTTATCAACTATTTTTTTAGAAGAAACAAAAGTTATATTATCATAAACTATGACAATCTCACCTCTCCATCAAGATATAATAACCTTAGAGAAATTGAGAGGTCACCACGTTATCATTTTGTAAAAGGTAATATACTTAATCAGGAGCTTGTTAATTACGTTATAAAAAAACATCATCCTGACTATATTATTAACTTTGCTTGCGAAACATGCCCTAAAAAAAGCTTAATAACACCTGCTTCTTATTTTGAAACAAACGTTTTGGGAACACTTCGATTACTTGAAAGTGCACGTCACTTCTGGAGTAAAAATAATTATAAAGGAAACCGTTTTATTCAGGTTTCTACAACTAATATCTACAGTCCTACTAACGATAAGGAAAGCTATTTGAGCGAAGACTCAGGCTTTTCATCTCAAAACCCTTATATAATCTCAAAAGCAAGCTCTGATATGCTTGTTAAATCTTTTTCCACAAACTTTAATTTTCCTGCCATAATTAGTAGGTGTTGCTGCAATTATGGGCCTTATCAGCATATAGACAATTTTATCCCCTTATGTATTAAAAACACTATTGAAAATAAAACTATATGCCTTAATGAAGCCAATAATATACATCGTGAATGGTTATATGTTCTTGACCACTGCACAGCTTTAATAAGGATATTATTTTACGGTAAAAATGGAGAAATTTATAATATAGGATCAGGTATAGAAAGTACCGATGGGGAAATCGCAAATAGAATCCTTAAAATACTAGGGAAACCAGCGATACAATTGAATTCAGCAAAGGAGCACGACAATTTAGAAATCCATAACACCGTGAATAGTTATAAAATCAGAAACAACCTCAGTTGGGGACATAAGTATAATTTAGATGACGGTCTATTAGATACTGTTCGTTGGTACAAGGAAAATAAAGATTTGTGGATGTAAAACAAAAATTTATTAAAGCAAGTAAAGACTTCAAGGAGACTGGTTTTAACACAGCCTCCTTGTTTTTTTCAAGTCCTATATTTGTACTTCACTGTATGTAAATCCATAAGGCATTACTGTCTCTTTGTATAGCCTACAACCTGGCAAACCGCAGCGTCTCAACAAATTTACTGCCATTGCAAATACACTTTCATCAAACTTTATCCCCATATTACATAAGTCGTTCATAACTTCCCTAGGTACAAAGGAAATTTCACATTTAATTCCTTCATTTTTCATCCTTCGTTCTAGCAAAAAAGCATGGGATCTTGATTCTAAACCTACATAATAGTTTGTCATACTATCCACTCCATATAATGTAACTCAAATCTTCTTTGACTTCATTAGAAAAAAATCGAATCAAAGATTAGGGACATCGAGCTCTTTCATTTCATTCAAAGATGTGTAATAAAAACTTCGGAGCATCGAACCCCTTCGTTTTTGCTCCTTTCATTCCATTCCAAGGAGCGTAATAAAAACTCCGGGGCATCGAACCCCTTTGTTTTGCTCCTTTCATTTCATTCCAAGGAGCGTAATAAAACATGCAGAACTGCTCTAAAGCAGCTCTGCACTTTTTTATTTGACTTATTCGTTTCTGTCAAGTGGATTCCACTTTTGATCAGGGAAGAATTTAGTTGGGAAAGGTGTTCTCGTTCTATCATTAAATGTTCTACAGTTCTGTGCCGCAGGATTGATTTGTTCCGGAGGAACAGGGCAATAACCATATGAAGGAATTAACAATTGAACTATACATTCACATTTAACTATGAAGAAAGCACCAATATCAAAACTTAATATACCAGTTTCAGGGTGTACAACATCATTAAATGCTTCAGCAAGTGCTTCTACTTTTACAAGTGTTCCGTCAACATCAAGGGTCTTATCCTTATTGTGGCCATATGTGCCAGGACAATCTTTTGCTTTAATAACCCCTATTTGTGCTAGACAACTTGGGCAGTATATTTCATTTATTGTTAGGTTAAAAACTGCTTCATCATACTCGGTTTCATGTTTATCACCTATTGAGTAGTGAATCTTATAACCAAGTTTAACAAATACTTTTAACTTTTTGAATCCCGACCTAGTTAATGAATCTGTTTTTGATATAACTTTTACTTCAACTATATCAAAATCAGTTATACCTTCAAAATCAATCGGCATAGGTCCGGGAATAGGTCCATGAGGTTCAGGATTGCATTTTCTGACTTTTATTGATTTCGTTATACATTCTCTCAATGCAACTTGATCAAATACCTTTGGTACTTGTATACAAACCAATTCATTTGGTGGTGGAAAACAGTCAGGATTACAAATCTGACCTGCTTCAATCTTAGGTCCATGTTGATGTTCATTACAAGACATAATTAAAAACCTCCTTTTTATACTATAACCTCTATAAAACAGCAATACTATCAGTACGTAAATCACCCGTTTTTTATCTTTTGATCTGTTATATTACCATTATATTAATCACATAAAAAACGGTTACACATTTTGAACTTTATGGTAAAAAAATTTACATAAAATTTAGTAACCGTTTTTTGTTAAGTCTATTATATTATGAAACTACACTATACTTTCGTCTCAAACCTCAACTTATTTATTTGAAGGGTTAATATTTTTAGAAGTCAAATAGAAAAAATATTTTCATATTAATTTACCGTTTGTAGTAATTTCTCATCCTCGTCCTCTATACAACCTTCTTTTTTCGTAACCACCGCCTTTTTCTCCCAAGCCCTTGATTTCCATCTTTTAAGCATCATAATTCCTCTTAGCCATTCATCCATAGCAAAAGCTATCCAAACTCCAACAAGTCCCAAACCCATTGAAACACCCAAAAAATAAGACATTGTAACTAATACAAGCCACATAGATATCAAACCTAAATACAAGGTATACTTTGCATCACCCGCAGCCTTTAGTGCATAGCCGATAACAAGGTTAAAAGATCTTCCTGGTTCTAAAATAATTGTAATTATAAACAGAATTCCACCTAGTTCGATAATATTAATATCATCGGTGAAAAGACCTAAAAGAGTTTTCCCAAACACTGCAAACAATATGGCCACGGAAGCAGATACAATAACCGACAACTTAAGGCTATACATACATGACTTATATGCTTCTTCTTTTTTTCCAGCTCCTATAAGGTGTCCAATAATTATCTGTGTAGCTTGTGCAGTTGCCAACCCAAACATCATAATATAAAACATCATATTATAAACATAAAATCTAGTTGATAAAGCAAAAGCACCCATTGTTGAAATAAAAGAAGTTATAACAATTTGTGAAGTATTATATGATAATGACTCCCCAGCTGAAGGACCTCCTATTTTAAATATACTCTTTAATACTTCAACAACCTCTTTTTTGGGGATTTTCAGTACTTCAGATAAGGAAAACCTAATACCCAAATTTCTCTTAATAACAACAATCATCACTATTAATCCGACGGCTTGGCTGCTAATAGTAGAAATAGCAACTCCCTTAACACCTAATACTGGCGCTCCAAACAGACCGTAAATAAAAATCGCATTTCCTATAATATTAAGCAGATTAGCACCCATATTGACCAGCATAGGATATTTTACAAGTCCATAACTTCTTAATGTTGCAGATGCAGTTATACTTGCTGCTTGCATAAAAGAAAAGGAACCTACTATAATTAAATATTGTTTAGAATATTTAAGAATCTCCGGTTGAAAATTCATTAGTTCAAGCATCTTTCCAGATAAAGCAAACATTATAACACTTATCAATATACCAAAAAGTAAATTAAACAAAACAGCGATCAATGCTACATGAGATGCCTTCTTGTCATCTTTAGCACCAAGATGCTGGGATATTACTATTCCCGCCCCTCCTGATACCATTTGAAATAACAATATCAATATGGAAATATACTGATTTGCGGCTCCAACTCCTGCAACAGAAGAATCTGAATATCCACTGAGCATAAATGTATCAACTGTACCAAAAAACATTCTCAAAAATGTTTCGATTAATATTGGCCATACAAGTGCAAAAAAAGTAATCCGCTTATCTAAAACTTGTTCTCTATTCATTTAATCATCTCCTGTAATTTTTCTAATCACAATAAAAGCTAGACTTAGAAGCTTTAAGGCTTCCAAACACAAATATTCTACTATTTAACAAGCTGTATTATTTGAGTTGTTAAATCGATTGTTTTATTTGATAAGAATTAATTCCAAAATCTCAGTTTTATAGTTATATTAATATTTTAGGACAATCCATTTATTATAACAATCCATTATTTTATTGTTTCCTTCAAAATCTTATGATTATTTAGAAATAGTCCTAAGCTAAATACCAACTAACATATCTTAGCAATTTATTTTTTGCAAACACTCAATATTAGTATTTACAAGCTTTACATAAGTTATATATTCATTAAAGCATAAATACTTGACCTAAATTTTTTACAACATTTCTTTAAAGTAAAGGAATATAGTTATAAAATATTCCTTCCTTTTATTTCTTTATGCTAAGATATGTTACACAATACAAAATGCGTTCATACTATGTAATAGTACATAAGACTATTTTTATAAAAGCAATCCATACAATAATCAAAGTGCAAAGCCCTTCAAGCTAGATTAAAGTGCTTTACACAGAATTTCCATTATTTAATGATTAACAATACCGATTATTTCATATATTATATGTTTTAAGACAATAAAAATCTTTATTTCTATTGTCTTGTATTAAAAATATCGGAATATTTAAATTAAATTTCATAAATCTATTGTCAACCGAGCTACTTTTTGTTAAAATTACACCATACAAACACATTTGTTCTTCACACGCGTACATGTTGCAAATTTAATACACAAATGCTAATTTGATAGGCTATAAATATTTCGTATAGGAGTGAATAATTATGAGTAATAAATTAAAAGTAGGTATCGTTGGAGGAACAGGTATGGTAGGTCAGAGGTTCATAACCCTCTTAGAAAACCATCCCTGGTTTGAAGTAGTATCAATAGCTGCTAGTGAAAAGTCTTCTGGTAAAAGCTATTTAGAAGCTGTAGATGGTCGTTGGAAGCTTGACATGCCCATACCTGAAAATGTTAAGAATATAATTGTCAAGAATGCGGCAAATGTAGAAGATGTGGCAAAGGACGTTGACTTTGTTTTCTGTGCTGTAGATATGAAGAAAGATGAAATCAAAGCTCTTGAAGAGGCCTATGCCAAGACTGATACACCGGTTGTTTCCAATAATTCTGCACACCGTTGGACTCCTGATGTACCAATGGTTATTCCCGAGCTAAATGATTCACATCTCGAGGTAATAGAAAGTCAAAGAAAAAGATTAGGTGTAAAAAACGGTTTTATAGCTGTTAAACCCAACTGTTCTATACAAAGCTATGTACCTGCATTACACCCGTTAAGACACTTTGGAGTCAGCAAAGTTACAGCTTGCACATATCAAGCTATCTCCGGTGCAGGAAAGACTTTCACAGATTGGCCCGAAATGGTTGACAATGTAATTCCTTATATCGGCGGTGAAGAAGAAAAGAGTGAGCAAGAACCACTAAGAATCTGGGGTGCTGTTGAAGGTAATGAAATAGTTAAAGCAAAATCTCCACTAATCACTACACAGTGCATCCGCGTTCCTGCATTAGACGGACATATGGCTGCAGTATTTGTCTCTTTTGACAAGAAACCTTCAAAAGACGAAATACTTTCCCTTTGGGAAAATTTTAAAGGCAAACCTCAGTCCCTTGAGCTACCAAATGCACCAAAACAATTTCTTAAATATATGACTGAAGACAACAGACCACAGACAAGACTTGACAGAAATTATGAAAACGGAATGGGTGTTACTGTCGGAAGACTAAGAGAAGATACTATATATGACTACAAATTTGTGTGCCTTTCACACAATACCATAAGAGGTGCAGCAGGCGGAGCAGTTCTAATCGCAGAGCTTCTTAAAGCTGAAGGTTATATTAAAGCGAAATAATTTGTTGATAAATGCCTCCTTCAAAAATAATACTTGTTTTGAAGGAGGCATTTTTCCTTTCACGTCTTCGCTTCTTCCTGTCATGAAGGTTTTATATTTATGACAACCACCTCAGGATTGTTAAATATTCTTAGGGGTATTACACTATTTCCCAAACCTCTGCTAACAACAAGATTAACACCGTTCTCTAAATAAATACCTTTATAGTACTCCGGAAAAAAACCTTGCCCCGGTGCATAAAGACCTCCCAGAAGTGGAATATTGAATTGTCCACCATGAGCATGTCCAGACAAAACCAAATCCACATCATAGCTTGAATAGTATCTTGGAAAGTTTTCTGGAAAGTGCGAAAGTACAATTTTAAAACTATTGATCTTTTCGAATTCGGTCATTTTTTTATTTATACTCTCAACGCTATTAACCATCTCGTCAATACCAATTATATCAATACCTACCTCCTTTACAATACCAGCTTGTGTTTTTAAGTTTAACACTTCTACATTTTCTTCTTCCAACATTCTAAATATCAATTCGACCTTTTCACACCTATATTCATGATTTCCTGGTATATAATAAACTTGTGCCCATTTATTCAATTCAACAAGAGTATTTACACTGTTTGTAACATCTTCCGTCTTCTTATCTACCAGATCTCCTGTAAAAACAATAAAATCAGGCTTTTGCTGCTTTACAACACGGACTAAAACAACTCCCTTTTTGTTATTTTATGAATCTACTAGTTTATATCAATAACCCATCCTACATTCACTATTAACTCTTCAATATCAACTATTATTTCTTCAAAATCACTTGAATCATCTTTGTTTGTAAATATATACTTTAATTTTGCTTTTTCAAATTTATGATCACCGGTTGCATTAAACTCAACCATTACTCTTAAATCAGGTATTATAGCAGTCAATACTTCCTTGTCAGTGACAGGATCTGTTATTCTATTTGTTATAACATTACTTTCGTCAGCAAAACTTAATATCCTATCAGTTTCATTATAATCTAAGTCATCACTAGAAACAAAATCAACACCTTCTGGCAACTTATTTGAAAAAGCCACTTCATTATCATCTATCACACCATTACCATTAACATCAACACCACCAAAACCAAATTCTACTTTTACATCATAATCAATCTCTATTACCTCAATTATTGGTGTAATTACTGGTGTTGGCGTACTCACTGGTGTTGGCGTTGCCTCTGGAGTTGGTGTAGGTACCACTATTTCATCTGGTATAACTAGTTCAGCACTTATTTCAGATACAACATTACTTAAACTCGTTAATAAACTAACGCCATCTTTATTTTCTGGATTATAACAGTATAAACCATCAACTTCTTTAGCATTCGCTTTTTGACCTATTTTACTAAATTTGTCGACATCATCGTTTTCTGGTCTAACATCTATAAAATATGTTCCTTTATAAGTATTTGTACTGTTCAAACTAGCCATTTCCTCTGCATATTTATACGACTGCCCTTTATTTGTTCTTATATAATCAGGTATATCAGATTCTCTCAATTCTAGATTATCAGTTCTAAAATCATCTTTTGCATCATTAACTGTATATTTGTTCAAGCTATTATTAGAAAAAACAATAAGATATTTATCAGCATCTACATTTCCTTTACTCTCAAACAAATGATATGCTAATCTAAGTCCGTCACCCAAATTACATCCATCGTTTTCTACTATATCATATATATCTTCAACCAGTTTCTCTTTTTCTTCTAAACTTTCTTCCAAGTCTTCAATTGATGTTATTTTTGAGAAATCAGAATTAATAATTTTTGCATAATCTGAGTATATTATAGTTGCAAGTTTAACATTTGATTTATCATAATTACTTAAATGGTTAATTATTTCAATTACTTTTTCCTTAGTTTTATCTAACAAAAAGTTCTCTATATCAGGATCAGAAAAATCATCGTGTACTTCCGTTATGGAATATTTTATATTTTTATCTCCAGTCAAATCAAGACCTTTTCCAACAATGCTTCCCTCAAAGTTAAAATACTTCGATCTAACAGTAATTTTTCCTGATTCACTACCATCTCCATCAGATGCTCCCGGTGCATATAGTAGACCTCTAAACACTGGCACTTCTTCCTTACCTTCCCTATCAAGTATCTCATCCATCGCAGCCATATTTAAATCGATATTACCATAAGCTGAATATATACCAATATCTCCACTTACGCTACTACCAGGATTAAACACGATATCATCAGTTGCTACAATAACACCATTTCCAGTCACACCATTTACACTTATATTTACTTTACCGTCAAAAAAGAAAGGTCTATCTTTATCTAGTTTAATTATATCACCAGAAATAGTCCACAAACTGTTTTCTCCATCATTATGGAAAGCAATTTCCAAGTCTTCTCCATACTCATCTGATAATATATTATCAGAACCAGTCTTCAAATAATCTTTGTACAAACTATCACCAGTTATAGGTGACAAACTATCAGAAAACCTTATGGCATTTGTTGTATTAAAATTATTCACCAAATTCGGCATATCAATTTTTTCATCAGCCTTTATTGCATCTACTTCTACTCCGCTATCATAAATATTGAAAGTTCCCAAATGATTTAATTTACCCTCAAGTTTAGAGTCTTGTCTACCAACTCCGACTATAATACCGCTATTGGAGTGACAATCTCCGTTTAATATAAATTCATTACCTGATAAATTAAGGTTGTCAGTTGGATCATCTGAACCAGAAAAAAGAGCGTAATCAAAAGGATCTCCACCTGTTTCTGGTGCTGAAGTAGTAAGTCTTGAAGTATCCATAACTATTACAACTTCTTTATCTTTAAATCTTGGAGTAACCGTCGGTGTACTTGTTGGTATACTTGTTGTATTCTCCGGTGTCGGCATTATTGTTACTATTCTCTTTCTCTCAACTTTAACTTCTTCATCTTGACTAAATATAAGCGTATTTTTGCTTTTTAATCTTACAACTTCACCTGCACCTATTGACCTTGTAACTTTTGCTGTTGTATCTGCTCCTTGTACAGAAAACATCTGAAAATTAAGCATAAATGCAAACACAGTTAAAAAACTAATGAGTATTTTTCTCTTTCTCATAACATTACCTCCCGAATATGTAATTATATATCTATACTTGCTATTCTAACCATTTTGTTTCCTTCTTTATCAGGTGCATTTATAATGATGCTTTCCGCATTATATTGAGATGTTCCAGTGTGTACTACTGCTTCAAAGCTCTTTAATTTTTGTTCGTTGCCAAAATTCACGAAATCAGCAACTATTACATTACCCTTTGAATCAAAAACACTTAAAGCAACTCTCTTTCCATTAAAATTTGCTTTACCGTATATATGAAACTTTTTCTCTGAAGAATTAAATTCTACTTTGTCTATTATAATTCTTATATCACCATTATCAAAAACGCCAATTGCTCCACTACTTGCCGGGAACTCTTCATCCTCTGGTTCCTCCACAAGACTTATAGTATTATATTCAATTGCAACAGTTCGCGTTGCCCCATCCCATAACACAGTAGCACCTAAATTTTCAGAAACAAACCTCAAAGGTACAAAAGTTCTTGAATCAGTAATCTCTGCTGCAACATCAATTATTACTTTTTCTCCATTTACTAAAGTTTCATTTGAACCGATCTTCAAATAAATCTCTGTTGTTGCACTCTTTGTAGTAACTGATTTCTCGTCTGGATTCCAAATTACTTCTGCTCCTAAGGCCTCAAGAATTCCTCTGAATGGTACAAGTGTTCTTCCTTCTTTGATGTATGGGTCTACATCAAATGAAAGCTTTTCATCGTTTAGTAAAATTGTTATAGGTTTTTCATTCTGTTGTGTAGCAGTAACGATTTGTACATTAGTAATTAATAAGCAAGCAAGTACGCCAAAAATAATGAATGATAAAAAATTTTTTTCTCTAATCATATCATCCTACTCCCCCTTCTATAATTAAATTTTATCATAGTGGAAAATATTATGCAACAAATCATCTCCTAAAATTTTATTTTTTTGTTAACATAATTATTCGTAAATTATTAATAAAAATTATGGTGTATCAAGACCTTTCGTTTCACTCCAAAGAACGTAATAAAAACTACAGTGCATCGAGCCCCTCCGTTTTTGCCTCTTTCACTTCGTTCGAAAGAAGCGTAATAAAAAAATGACCCTAAATTACATAAGGTCATTTGTTATTTCATCTAATTAGTTCTTGGTTCAATTATTAGCTTTATCGCTGTCTTTTCCTCACCGTCAATTACCACCTCTGTAAAGGCTGGTATACATATCAATTCAATACCTAATGGGGCAACAAAACCTCTCGCAATAGCTACTGCTTTGATAGCTTGGTTTAATGCTCCAGCACCAATAGCTTGAATCTCAACGGCACCTTTCTCCTTGACAAAACCCGCAATCGCTCCCGCAATAGAATTTGGACTTGATTTTGCTGATACCTTCAATATGTCCATAGATTTGTTCCCCCTTCAACTTTATATTAATATATTCTACATAGGGGAAGTAAAATCCTCTTTTTACATCCAACACTAATGGTCCATTATTGTATTTATTCTTTCAATCTTTTTGGTCTTACCTGTAATTTCGTCAACTTCAAGGTATACAGCATTAAATTGTACTGAACCATGGGCAATTTCAAATCTGTTTGGCATATGGGTTAAAAACTTGTTTATTACTATCTCTCTATTCACACCGATGATACCTTCATGAGGTCCTGTCATACCCACATCCGAAATAAACGCAGTTCCGCAAGGTAAAATTCTTTCATCCGCTGTCTGTACATGGGTATGAGTGCCTAAAACACAGCTTACCCTGCCGTCAAGATGCCATGCTAGTGCACATTTCTCTGATGTCGCCTCCGCATGAATATCTACTAAGATAACCTTTACTTCTGTCTTAAGCTCAATAAGTTCCCTATCTGCTGCCTTAAAGGGACAATCTATGCTATCCATGTATACACGTCCCATAAGGTTTAAAACACCAATTTTGCCTTTATCATTAGCTATGACGGTTCTACCTCTTCCAGGCAATTCTTCTGGATAATTAGCCGGTCTAACAATGCATTTGTCTGATTCAATAAAATTAGTAATCTCCCTTTTTGACCATGTATGGTTTCCAAGTGTAATTGCATCAACCCCAGATTTGTATAATTCCTGAGCCACAACATATGTAATTCCGCTACCTCCTGCTGAATTTTCGCCATTAACTATACAAAAATCGATCTGACGTTCTCTTTTTAATCTTTGTATCATCTCTTTTGCTGCTTTTCGTCCTGGATTACCTACAATGTCACCAATAAACAATATGTTCAAAGCTGAATATCCTCCATTTCTGTGTATAGACCTTAAAAAGTCCCGTATAAGCATAAAAAGCGTGTTGCCACGCTTTCTATACCAATTATATAAGAATATAATTATTTTGCATACTCAATAAATCTTGTTTCTCTTATCACATTTACTTTAATCTGACCTGGATAATCCAGTTCGCTTTCGATTTTCTTAACAATTTCCCTTGCAACTAAAGCAATTTCATTATCAGGTACTTCATCAGATTTAACCATGATTCGTACTTCTCTTCCTGCTTGAATTGCAAAGCACTTTTCTACACCTTGGAAAGAATTCGCAATCTCTTCCAACTTCTCAAGTCTCTTAATGTATGACTCAAGAGATTCTCTTCTTGCTCCAGGTCTTGCAGCTGAAATTGAATCTGCTGCTTGAATTAATACTGCAACAATGCTTGTAGCCTCTATATCACCATGATGTGAAGCTATTGCACTGATAACTTCATTACTTTCCTTATACTTCTTAGCAAGATCAGCCCCTATTGTTACATGTGAGCCTTCAATCTCATGATCAACAGCTTTTCCTATATCATGCAACAAGCCTGCTCTCTTTGCTAATGCAACATCTACGCCAAGCTCTGCAGCCATCATTCCGGCTAAATGTGCAACTTCTATGGAGTGGTTAAGGACGTTCTGGCCATAACTAGTTCTATACCTTAACTTACCCAACAATCTTACAATCTCAGGATGCAAACCATGCACTCCTGTCTCAAAGGTAGCATTGTCACCTTCCTGACGAATGGTGTTTTCAACTTCTTTCTTTGCCTTTTCCACCATTTCTTCAATTCTTGCTGGATGAATTCTTCCGTCAAGTATCAGCTTCTCTAAGGTTATTCTAGCAACTTCTCTTCTTATCGGATCAAATCCTGACAATATTACTGCTTCTGGAGTATCATCGATAATCAAATCAATTCCTGTTAAAGTCTCAAGAGTTCTGATATTTCTTCCTTCACGTCCGATAATTCTACCCTTCATTTCATCATTAGGAAGTGGAACAACCGAAACTGTAACTTCTGATACATGGTCAGCCGCACATTTTTGTATAGCCAGTGCAACTATGTTCTTTGCCTTACCTTCTGCTTCTTCCTTTGCCTTATGCTCAATTTCCTTAACGAGCATTGCCATTTCATGTCTTACTTCATCTTCTACATTTCTCAAGAGTACTACTTTTGCATCTTCAACCGACATACCAGATATTCTCTCTAGTTCTTCGAGCTGTTGTTTTTGAAGCTCAACAGTCTTGTCATGCAACTCTTGAATCTCTTTGGTCTTTTTGTTTAGCACTTCATCTTTTTGTTCGAGTGCTTCAACCTTCTTGTCCAAAGACTCTTCCTTTTGTACCAATCTTCTTTCTTGTCTTAGAATTTCGTTTCTTCTGTCTTTAATCTCCCTATCAAGCTCAACTCTACTTTTGTGAATCTCTTCTTTAGCCTCAAGTAGCACTTCTCTCTTTTTGCCTTCAGCGTTCTTTTGTGCCTCACTTAAAATCCTCTTCGCTTCTTGCTCTGCACTACCAATCTCGGCTTCAGCTTTCTTCTTTCTCTCTTCGAATCCTTTTTGGAATCCTTTTCGGGAACTTATTCCTGAAGCAACAATTATTCCAATTGCTGCGATTAGCAATCCAATTCCTAAACCAATTAATAATAATCCTGGAATGGCACACACCTCCTAGTATTCAGTTTTCAATGGTCAAATTACATTAATTCATAAATTGTAGGCACTTTTAGTACTTTTTTTATTTTAAACTTTTTTAAATTTTATGTCAAGATTGAATCTTAACAGCTAGCTACATTATTCTCTAAGAATCAGACCTAATCGCTGTCCCTAATTAGTTTATACCCTCATTTGCAATCACACTAACACCATCGCTCATTTCAATCCGATACCACTTATCAGCCATTTCGCTCAAATGCCTGTTGTGAGTTACCATTATAACCTGTCTATTAAACATTTGCGTAACCTGCTTCAAGAATTCAGCTACCTGATTTATATAATCGTCGCTTACATGCTTTGCAGGTTCATCTAGAATAATAGGACCTTTGTTGTCAAGATTACTGCATTCTAGCATAGCAATCCTTATTGCAAGAGATATAATATCTATTACACCTCCACCCCTTGCATCTTGGGGTTTTGTTTTTATTTCGGTACCACCGTATTTGCTAATCACATAAAACTCAGCTTCAGGTCTTCCCCTAACCTCATTGATCTCAATCTTAAACTCAAGACTTGCATCAAATATGTACTGAAGACAATTAGTAACTAAAGCCTCAATCTGAATTCTAGATTGTTCTCTCGCAAATTCTGAAACCCTTTGAAGCAGAACCTTAACTTTTTCGAGTATATCAATATTATCCAACGCTTTTTGCAAAGACTTCTCCAAAGTGGATTTTTGTTCGAAAAGCTGTTCTCTTTTACCCTTTTGATTGTAAAAATGAATCTTCGCCTCTTCATGCCTGCTCTTTATTTTAAGCAATTGTTCATGATAATCCCGAATAATGCTTTCTTCCAATTTTTATCCCTTTCTTTCAGCCGCTGCAATAGCTGCTCTTACGGTGTTCTTCATTAACATTGCAATTGTCATAGGCCCAACTCCCCCAGGTACAGGAGTAATTGCAGAAGCAACACCGCTACATGATTGATACTCAACATCTCCAACAAGCTTCTTATTCTCAAGGCGATTTATTCCCACATCAATTACAACAGCTCCCGGCTTAATACTGCTTCCCTTTATCATTTCAGGTCTTCCAACAGCCGCAACTAATATATCGGCTCTTTTTATTACTTCCTCAAGGTTTTTTGTTCTAGAGTGACAAATAGTTACTGTGCCGTGTTCTGCTAAAAGTAACATAGATTGAGGCTTACCAACAATATTACTTCTTCCTACAATAACACATTCTTTTCCAGCAATTTCAATACCCGACTCTTTAATAAGCTCCATTACACCTGCTGGAGTACAGGGAAGAAATTGAGGGTTACCTGTCATTAGTCTTCCAACGTTTTCAGGATGAAACGCATCCACATCCTTAGAACTATCAATGGCAAGAATAACCTTCTCCTCATCAATATGTTTTGGAAGCGGTAACTGCACGAGTATTCCATCTACCTTATCGTCTTTATTCAATTTAAGGATAAGTTCAATTAGCTCCTCTTCCTTAATGTTCTCCTCTAGTGCATACTCAAAGGATTCAATTCCTATCTCTTCACAGGCCTTTTTCTTTGAATTTACATACACTCTAGAAGCAGGATCATTTCCAACTATTACAACAGCCAATCCGGGATGAATATTTTTCTTTTTGATTTCATCAACCGTCTGCCTTAATTCCCCTTTTATTTTTGTTGCCAATTCTTTACCGTTTAATACCCTCGCACTCATTTTTATCTACCTTTCTGAATTGTTTTTTCAACAACTAACATTTTATTTTATTAAACTTTTCTTGTCAATTTTTTTGATTTGTTTTTACTTTTGTTCTTTTGGTTTTTGTAATCAACTTTTTTATCCTGCATATTCTTTTTTGTATTCTTCATATTATCCATTTGATCTGTTCTTTTATAGGCATTTTTATTTGCAGCTTTCTTACCATTATTCTTCACAGCCTTGTTTTTCCTATTATCTTCTGCCTTGTTTTTTGCTGTGATTTTCTTTTTATTACCTTTATCTCCCCTAGCATATTCCGTTTTGTGCCTTTTCTCACTTTCTTGTGAAAAAGCATACCTTCCATTTCTCAAAGGTCTTATTAGGCAGTTTCTACCAAAGCCTATCAAATCTTCTCTGTTGGCTGTTTTAAGAGCTTCATACACAAGCTTATAGTTTTCTTTCTTTCTGTATTGAAGTAAAGCCCTCTGCATTGCCTTTTCCTTTGGAGTTTTCGGTACATAAACCTTTTTCATTGTCCTAGGATCAAGCTCTGTATAAAACATACAAGTTGACAAAGTTCCTGGCGTTGGATAAAAATCCTGCACCTGCTGTGGTGTATAATTCATTTCCTTTAAGTAAAGTGCAAGTTCAATTGCAGCATTTATATCACTTCCAGGATGACTTGAAATTAAGTATGGTACTAAATACTGCTCTTTATTAATCTTCTTGTTGATTTCATAAAACTTTTTTACAAACCTGTCATATACTTTTCTTTGGGGCTTACCCATCTTTTTCAATACCCTATCAACTACATGTTCCGGTGCAACCTTGAGCTGTCCACTTACATGGTGTTCACAAAGCTCATAGAAAAAGTCATCATTTTTATCCAGCATAAGATAATCGTATCTAATACCAGATCGTATAAATACTTTTTTTATTTCCGGTATCTCTCGCAATTTTCTTAAAAGAGATAAGTATTCACTGTGATCCACTATTAGATTTTTGCACGGTTCAGGATGAAGACACTGTCTATCTTTACACACACCTTTTGTAGTCTGTTTTTTGCATGCTTTATTTCTAAAATTCGCAGTAGGTCCACCAACGTCATGTATATATCCTTTAAACCCGGGATGCCATATTATCTTTTTTGCCTCATTTATAATTGAACTGTGGCTACGCTTTTGAATAATTCTTCCCTGATGGAAATTTAAAGCACAGAAGGAACACCCTCCATAGCAACCTCTATGACTGGTTATACTAAACTCCACTTCGTTTATTGCTGGAATTCCACCTTCATCTTGGTACATGGGATGGTAAGTTCTCTCATAGGGAAGTGAATAAACTCTATCCATTTCCTTTTCGTTCATAGGCATAACCGGTGGATTCTGAACAAGATAGCGGTCAGCATGCTTTTGAATTAAAGTATTGCCTGTAAACGGATCCTGTTCATTGTATTGTATAATAAAAGCCTCTGCATATTTCTTCTTATTCTTCGACACATCTTCAAAAGACGGGAGTAATGAAATACTTTTATTTGATTTACCCAATACGGATTTTTTTATATACTCTGGAAGATTTTCAAAGCTATTGATGTATGCAGTTCCTCTTACATCCTGAATCTGACTTACAGCTTCACCTTCATTTAACCTTTTGGCAATTTCCAAAATAGGCTTCTCTCCCATACCATAGATTAACAGATCTGCTTTTGAATCCGCTAAAATCGATCTTCTGACTTTGTTGTCCCAATAGTCATAATGGGCAAATCGTCTTAAGCTAGCTTCTAGTCCTCCAATTATGATTGGAACTTCTTTAAAGAGCTCCCTTACTTTATTTGTATAAACAATTACTGCTCTGTCAGGTCTTTTATGAGCTTTTCCTCCAGGCGAATACAAATCATCACTTCTGGTTTTCTTACTGGCAGTATAGTGATTAACCATTGAATCTATAACTCCCGAAGATACTAGCACACCAAGTTTAGGTCGTCCTAACATCATAAAGTCATGATCACTTCTCCAATCGGGTTGAGCAACAATCCCTACTCTATAGCCTTCACTTTCTAATAATCTTGTAATAATAGCATGTCCAAAACTTGGATGATCAACATACGCATCCCCACTTATATATAAAAAATCCAGTTCGTCCCATCCTCTGTCTTCCATATCCTGTCTTGTTACCGGTAAAAAAGCCATTGATTTACACCTAGTTTCTCAAATTTTATTTAATAATGTTTACTATAAATTTTACAATAACATTTTCATTAATTTTAGGTATTGCAAAATATATACTGATTCGTATGTTAAAAAATTTAAGCTTCAAGCTTGCAAATACAGTTGTTATAACTGTATTTACTCATTTAAAAATCTTTTTCAAAACATATCTATGATAAAAACGCTACTCAGAGCCAACTTCAGTTCTCATATTCATTTCATACCATTGCTGTTTAGTTATCAAGACTTGTCTTGGCTTACTACCTTCAAATCCACCAACAATACCCCTAGCCTCCATCTGGTCAACAATTCTCGCAGCCCTTGCATAACCTACTTTAAACTTCCTCTGTATAAGAGATACCGATGCCTGTCCAGCCTCAACAACCAATTCTATAGCTTGAGGAAGAAGCTCGTCATTATCGCTAGAATCTTCCTTCTGAGTTTCCTTCTCACTATTTATTTCCTCAATAATGTTTTCATTATATTCAGCAACACCTTGTGCCTTGATATATTCCACAACTCTTTCAACTTCTTTATCTGAGACAAATGTACCCTTTACTCTGATAGGTTTTGGTTCTCCAACTGGATAAAACAACATATCACCTTTACCGAGCAATTTCTCCGCCCCGGCCATGTCTAGGATAGTTCTAGAATCCACCTGTGATGAAACTGAAAAAGCAATTCTTGATGGTATATTCGCTTTAATAACTCCGGTAATTACATCTACCGATGGTCTTTGTGTAGCTATTACGAGGTGCATACCTGCAGCTCTAGCCATTTGAGCAAGTCTACATATAGCATCCTCTACATCATTTGGTGCAACCATCATCAGGTCTGCAAGCTCATCAATTATTATTACAATCTGAGGCAATGGCTCTTCACCTTCATCAGGCTTCACTATTGCATTATAGCCTTTAATGTCACGAACTCCTTTATCTGCAAAAAGTTTGTATCTGTTAACCATCTCCTGAACAGCCCAATTCAATGCACCTGCTGCTTTCTTTGCATCAGTGACAACCGGTATTAATAGATGGGGTATCCCATTATATATCCCCAACTCAACTACCTTAGGGTCTACCATTAGCAGTTTTACTTCATTTGGATTTGCCTTATACAAAAGACTTACAATTATACTGTTTATACAAACACTCTTACCTGAACCTGTAGCTCCAGCAACAAGCAAATGGGGCATCTTACCGATGTCCGCCACCATATTTTGACCTGAAATATCCTTGCCCAATGAAAATGCAAGCTTTGATGTATTATCCTTAAACTCTTTCGACTCAATAACCTCTTTTAAAAAAACAGCCTCAACCTCTTTATTCGGTACTTCTATGCCAATCGCAGCTTTACCAGGAATAGGGGCTTCAATTCTAACGCCGGATGCTGCAAGATTCAATGAAATATCGTCGGAAAGATTTACAATCTTGCTCACCTTAACACCAGGACTAGGTTGCAGTTCATAACGTGTTACAGCAGGACCTCTGCTAATATTTATTACCTTTGCATCCACTCCAAAGCTATTTAAAGTTTCTTCAAGTTTTTTTGCTCCCTTTAGTGCTGCATTTCTAAAATTTGTAGAATTGCCTGAATCCACTTTATTATCTTCTAATAGTGAGATGTCGGGATATTTATAATCCAAATTAATTTTCGGTTTGTCGCTAATTTCTTTATCCACCGAATCAGTAATCTTTTCCATTTCCATGGCATGGCTTTCTTTTTTCTTAACCTCTTTAGTAATATGTTCAGTATTATCGCTCTTTTGTTTGAAATCATTAAACTCAATCTTTACTACTTCACCCATTTGATTATTGGGTTTGCTCTTATCGTTTTTGGTATCATTTGGACTTTTTTTAGAACTAAAATCGAGCACTTTACTTTTCTCAATTCTTTTACCGTTCATTACAATATCCGGCTCAAATTCAGACTCACTTTCTTTATCTTCTGAAAGCCTAATACTTTCCCTTGCTTTACTAAATGTATTAAATAAAGCATTTTTTATACTAATTAATATACCTGCAACTGAAATATTGGTCAAAAGAATTATGTCAATAATAGCTATAGTACTAAGAATAATAATAGTACCTAGGTTTTGAAACATCAACAAAAAAGGAATACTAACTATTCCGCCAAATACACCCCCGCCTCTTAAATCCGTACCATCGATGTAAAATTTTTGTAAGTAATTCATAATGCTCATATTAATATATTCTTCTTCTCTATAAAAGCCAGTCTGTATCAATGCTGCTATTAACATCATAAGTACAGAAATATATAAAATCTTAGTATTTACACCCACAGTATTTTTCCTGAAAATCACCAGCACTCCGTACACAATTAAGATAGGTGGTATAATAAATCCAACAGGACCTGTAAAACCTAAAATAAAACTCTTTACCGATTCCCCAAAGATTCCTATTGAACCCTTTATATAAATACCTAGCAAAATTAGTACTCCAAAAGCAAGCATTAGTATTCCAATAATCTCATGGTTATATTTAAAAATACCACTTTGCTTTTTCTTATACTTCTTCTTTTGTATTTTCTTGGTTCTCAATTTGACACCCCCACATAAATGTGAAAAATACTACCCAATTAATATAACATACTTTCGTTTTTTTTTCTATAAGCCTATTTCAATGATACTACCCGGCATTAACTTTGGATTTAAGTACATCTTTGGTGATGTACTTATTAACCTATTTACCTTATAAGTATTATCCTGTAGTTGTATTACTTCTATTCGTTCTCCCTCATATTCTACTTCAATAAAATTATATTCCTCTAAATAATTGTCGCTTCTAAAAACCACCTCTACAGGAATTATCGAATATAAAATCACTTTTATCCCTCCTACTATATCTTCTAATTTTATATCATTAATAATTTTCTTAAATAAATCTAGTTTTAAACCTTGTTTAATTAGCTCCAAGAAAATTCGCTTCGCTCATGACTTAAAAAACCAAACCTTCAATCATTACCAAATCCATCATATATACCATATCCTTTTACAACACACTCGGGCTCTTTCTCTGGTCTCATTATCCCAACAT
>JAAYPF010000028.1 GCA_012519925.1 Clostridiaceae bacterium | reverse complement strand
ATTTCTCTGATTTTAATTTCTTTCGTCATAATAATGTTATTATCCTATAAATCCTTTGATTTCTCAATCTATATACCACTAATTTTTACTTATCCACAAATTTTTCCGCAAGCTATTTCCTAAATGATCAAAAAATATCTGCACACTGCCCAATCTGACTTAGACACCATCACACCTATACGTTTTTGCGAAAATGAAACCGTCAATCTAATTTTGTCATCTTTTAGCAACAAAGCCAAACAATCGGAAATCCATTTGACTATAGATGCAAATCTACCTGACTCGTATCCCTTCAGTAACACCGAGCTTTGCTCCCTCTTATCAAACGCATTAGAAAACGCCATACAAGCAGCAGAACAAATAACTGACAGTAATAGACGCATTATACGGCTGCGTGTGTTTTCTAAAAACAACAAGCTCTGCATTGACCTTCGCAATCGCTATCATAAAGAACCTATTTTTTATCAGGGCCTGCCTGTTTCAAAAGATCGGGAACATGGTTTTGGAACAAAAAGCATGACCTATATCGTGGAGAAGAATGGCGGTGTATGCAAGTTTTCGGTCAAGGATGGCTGGTTTATATTTCAAGCCACTACATGATGCCTTCATTTACTTGATCTTTCATTATTTATGCAATACAAGGGAATTTCCATGAAAAAACAATGAGGAGATTGGTCTTTTTCTATAGTCTATGGAAGTTGTGATTTTTGGCTTGTTTGTCCCTAATCATTTCCATCAGCCTTTAGCCTCCAAAAAATAAGGTTGCTCTCTTCTCTTGCATATTCCATCTCATCTACTGTTCCATTTTCTATGATTAACACTATAAGCTCATACTTGAGCAACCTTCATTTTTTCCTCATACTGATTCTGCAATACCTTGAAGGTCTCCTCATGCCCACCGACATCAGGATGATAAACCTTACACAGTGCTTTATATCTCTTTTTCAGCTCTTCTTCAGATGAACAGCCCTCAAAGAAGTCCAAAGTCTTGTTGTTACCTCCAGAAAATGCGTTTTTATTAATGATCCGCATCGTATCTTTGATAAGCGGTTTGTTTTATCAAAATTGTAAACATAATACTATATAATCCTGTTATCCATCTCTTAAGACTATAACTTATTTCTACTCATATTGCATAAATAAATATTTATTTTTCATGTTACCATATGAAACTCACTTCTTCAATCATAAAACCTAAAAAGCTCAACAAAACACCAATTTTTGCTTCTTTCTTTTAGTTGGACAGATGTGAAATAAAACAACGTCACGAAGCTATATCTCTATAACTCGTGGCGTCTTACTATGAAGGTGTAAAATTCATTTGTAGAATCTTTTTAACCTTCTCATTTTTAATTTGTATTATTATATAACATATTTTAATTCAAGCACTCTAGTATTCTATTTCTTTAAGCCGTTAAGTCTATCAATAACCTTTTCATACATCTGCTCATATTTCAACTTCTTTGCCTTTTCCTCTTCTATTACTTTTGCAGGAGCTTTGGCAACAAATCCCTGATTTTCAAGCTTTGCATTCACCCTATCTAGCTCTTTTTGAAGATTCATCTTTTCTTTTTCAAGTCTTTCAAGCTCTTTTTCGATATCTATCAAATCCTCAAGGGGCAAATAAATTTCTACACCAGGAAGCATTGAAGCAACTGCATCTTCTGAGATATTAGCCTTATCTGATTGCACTAAAACCTCTGAGCTAGATGCCAGTCTTTCAAAAAACATCTTTCCTTCTTTAATAATCTCCTGATCCTCAGGCTTTGTAACAACAAATATTGTTTTTGCCTTCTTTGAAGGAGGAACGTTCATTTCAGCCCTTATATTTCGTATATTCTTAATGGCACTCATAATAAGATTCATCTCTTCCTCTTCTTTAGAGAAATTATATTCTTCCTTATATTCCGGCCATTTTGAAATCATGATACTATCGTCATCATTAATCAAATGAGTGTAGATTTCCTCTGTGATAAACGGCATATATGGGTGTAAGAGCTTCATAGCTGTTCCTAAAACATAGTTGAGCACATACTGAGCCTCAAGCCTTGAGCTGTCTTCCCTGTCATAAAGTCTTGGTTTTACAAGCTCAATATACCAGTCACAGAATTCTTCCCAAATAAACTCATAAATCTTCTGCAAGGCTATACCCAACTCAAATTTCTCCATATTTTCTGTTACTTCTTTGGTAAGACTGTTTACCTTGCTCAAAATCCATTTATCCGCCGAGTTGAATTTACTCTTATCTACTTTTGAAAAATCAAGGTTTTCGTCAAAGTTCATAAGTACGAACCTTGAAGCATTCCAAATTTTGTTAGCAAAATTTCTGCTAGATTCAACCTTTTCGTTTGAAAATCTCAAATCATTTCCCGGGGAAGTACCGATTGTAAGGGAAAATCTTAGTGCATCGGTACCGTACTGCTCTATTACTTCTAAAGGATCAATACCGTTTCCGAGGGATTTACTCATTTTTCTACCTTGAGCATCTCTTACAATTCCATGTATAAACACATATTTAAAAGGTTCTTTTCCCATATTCTCTATACCTGAGAAAATCATCCTTGCAACCCAGAAGAATATTATGTCGTAGCCGGTTACCAATACATCGGTAGGATAGAAATATTTCAGTTCTTCGGTATCCTTAGGCCATCCAAGAGTTGAGAACGGCCATAGTGCTGAGCTAAACCAGGTATCTAAAGTATCGGGATCCTGTTCAATTCTTGAACTTCCACACTTAGGACAGGTATCCGGCATATCGTTCTCTACCATCATATTGCCGCACTCCATGCAGTAATATGCAGGAATTCTATGTCCCCACCATAACTGTCTTGAAATACACCAGTCTTGAATGTTCTCCATCCAGTTGAAATATATCTTTGAAAATCTTTCGGGTACAAATTTGATTGTTCCGTTTTTGACAACCTCAATAGCTGGCTCTGCCAAAGGCTTCATTTTAACAAACCACTGTTTCGAAATAATTGGCTCTATAACTGTAGAACATCTGTAACAAGTACCTACATTATGGGTATGATCCTCAATTTTAACCAATAGATTCAAATTTTCTAAATCCTTTATAATTTGTTTTCTAGCTTCGTATCTGTCCATTCCCTGATATTGACCAGCATACTCATTCATTGTCGCATTATCATCCATAACTCTTATCTGAGGAAGATTGTGTCTTAGCCCCACCTCAAAGTCATTAGGATCGTGGGCAGGAGTAATTTTTACAACGCCAGTACCGAAATCCTTTTCAACATACTCATCAGCTATTACAGGTATTTCCCTGTTCATCAAAGGAAGCATTACCATCTTACCTATCAGATGCTTATATCTCTCATCCTCAGGGTGTACTGCCACAGCTGTATCTCCAAGCATAGTCTCCGGTCTTGTGGTAGCAACCACCACATATTCATTGCTGTCCTTAATCGGGTAGCTTATATGCCAGAAATTCCCTGCCTTTTCTTCGTACTCAACTTCAGCATCAGAAATTGAAGTGTTGCATTTAGGGCACCAGTTGATAATTCTTTCACCCCTATATATAAGACCCTTTTTGTAAAGTCTAAGAAATACCTCTTTAACAGCTTCTGAAAGACCTTCATCCATGGTAAAACGTTCGCGTTTCCAGTCACAGGAGCTTCCAAGCTTCTTGAGCTGCTCAACTATTCTTCCTCCATAGTGTTGCTTCCAATCCCACGCTCTCTCTAAAAACTTCTCTCTTCCGATCTCTTCTTTTGTGATACCTTCCTTGGCCATAGCCTCAACAATTTTTGCTTCGGTAGCTATGCTCGCATGGTCTGTTCCAGGCAACCACAGTGCCGAATAGTTCTGCATCCTTTTCCACCTTATAAGAATGTCCTGCAATGTATTGTCCAAAGCATGCCCCATGTGCAACTGTCCTGTAATATTCGGTGGCGGAATAACAATGGTATAAGGTGTCTTACTCTCGTCTACTACTGCGTGAAAATAATCCTTATCCATCCACTCCTTATAAAGTCTATCCTCAACCTGTTTGGGGTCATAGGTTTTTGCAATATTCTTTTCTTCACTCATTTTACACAACCTCCATTTTATTAAATTCATTTCATAAAAGTCCCAACAATAAACAAGAATAGTCCCGGTAACATTATAATCATTCCCGTCATCTTGATATTCAAAATTGCTTTATTAAGTTTATACATCGCTAATTCTTCTTCTGTTAGTTCACCCTCAAAATCGCAAACTACTTTTTCATTAAGTCGGTATTTCTCAACAATATATTTTGCCAAATATACAGCAAGAAAACCTGGTACCATTAATATTACTCCTATTATTTCCATATAAAACACACCTATCACTTCCTCACTATTAGTTCAAAAGGGTAATAAAAAAACCTTCCTCCATAATTGGACGAAAGGTATTATTCCGCGGTACCACCAAAATTCCCTACAAAAGGGCTACTCACTCCTTCATAAAGCCATAAAATGCTTTGTAAAGTACGGGTAATAACGGACCTCCACCGCTGCAGCCTACTCACAAATCAAAACATATTCAACTGCAGAGCTCCCAAGCTACCTTCAACAGCATTAAACTCAAGGAAAACTTCCAGCCAAAGGTCTTCCATCTCTATCAAGACATACTGCCTACTCCTCTTGATCATTGCTTCTTATATTATAATAGTTAAATTTAATGATAAATTAATCATCTACTATTGTCAAGGTACTAAATTAATAATCTTCAATTTGTAATTTGAACAATAGATAGTTTGAGTTTCCCCAAATTTAGCAACAAAAAACTGAGGGATCTTTGAGCTTAAAGGCTTTGAAAATATCAAGTTGTTGTGATGGAGGTCGTTTTTCTAGGAGGTATCTAACACCTTCCTTAGTTTTTTTAATATATTAAAAATACCATCGCCAAGTGCATAAAAGATAAACATAGGTCTCCTAAAAATCCTTTTTGAACATTCTATTATGTGGGAAACTAAAATACTTTCATTCTGTTTCTCCGCAAAAGTGCCCAGAAGTCCGATAAGAAGAGATAGTATTGTATTTAGGGCACGAAT
>JAAYPF010000027.1 GCA_012519925.1 Clostridiaceae bacterium | reverse complement strand
AATGAGTAAAACCCTTGGGCAGAGCCAATAATACTGGATAAATTAATATGAATCTTGTGAATATACTATTATGAAACTTGGGTAAGATAACTTGCAACTCATCATTTTGATTAGATAAAATAAATTGTAGTTTGCTGGATAAAATAAACCGCAGATCTACAGGTAATGCGAATGGATGGAATTCAGATAGTAGTGTTTACTCTTAATGATGAGATATGTGGAGTAGAAACCACTCAGGTTAAAGAAATTGTCAAGTATGAATCGACTACGAAAATGCCCAATATGCCTAAGTTTATTGATGGAGTAATTAACCTCAGGGGGACAGTTGTACCTGTAGTTGATCTCAATAAAAGATTTGCTTTGGGTAATATGGAAATTACTAAAAAAACAAAGATAATTATTAATGATATAGAAGGGAAGCTTGTAGGATTTATTGTCAACGATGTATCGGAAATTACTAAGATTCCAGCTCAAGATATTGAGGACACTCCTGAAATAATAAAAAAGATAGACAATTCCTATTTGAAAAATGTTGGCAAAAAGGGTGAGAAATTAATTTCTATATTAGACTTAAGCACAGTACTTACTGATACGGAACTAAATAGTATAGAGCTATAAGTTTTACACTGTACAGATCTAGAAAGATAAACATACCACAGTGGTAGCTTCAATTAAAATAGCTAATTCCACTGTGGCAAACAGCAGTTTTGTCAAAAAAATGTCTTTATACCACTTTAACACAAAAGCTTGTTAAACAAGCTTTTGTGAATAGACCAACCATTCTGAAGCTTATACATTAAATCTGAAAAGAGTGACGTCTCCGTCTTTCATAACATATTCTTTACCCTCAGATCTTACCAATCCTTTTTCCTTTGCAGCAGTATATGAACCGCATTCCATAAGGTCATCAAAGGCTACTATTTCTGCTCTGATAAAGCCCCTTTCAAAGTCAGTGTGTATTTTTCCAGCAGCTTGAGGTGCTTTTGTTCCATTTACAATTGTCCAAGCTCTAACCTCAGGGGTCCCGGCTGTTAGAAAGCTGATAAGCCCTAATAATTTATAACTAGCTTTTACAAGCCTGTCCAATCCTGATTCGGCTAATCCGAGTTCTTTTAAAAACTCAGCCTTTTCTTCCTCTTCAAGCTGTGCTATTTCTTCTTCAATTTTTGCACATATAACCATTACTTCCGAACCTTCATTTTGTGCATGCTCTGTAAGTTCCTTCAAAAGAGGATTGTTTGAGGTGTCATGAAGTCCGTCTTCACTAACATTAGCAGCATATAATACAGGTTTTGAAGTAAGTAAAAACAGTTGTTCAACCATCTTTTCTTCCTCAGGGGTAAATTTCATTGACCTTGCAGGTTTGCCTTCCGATAGGGTTTTAAGTATTTTTTCATATAAGTCTAATTCAACTTGAAACTTCTTGTCACCGGATTTAAGCATTTTTCTAGTTCTGTCAATTCTTTTTTCCATAACTTCAAGGTCTGCTAAAACCAGTTCCATTTCAATGATTTCAACGTCACGAACAGGACCTATAGAACCATCAACGTGAACTATATTACTATCCTCAAAACATCTTACCACATGAACAATTGAATCAACTTCACGAATATGAGACAAAAACTTATTACCAAGACCTTCACCCTTACTTGCACCTTTAACAAGTCCTGCAATATCAACGAATTCTATTGCGGTTGGAGTTGTTTTTTCAGGGTTGTACATTTTAGCAAGTCTATCAAGTCTTTCGTCGGGAACTGCTACTATTCCAACGTTTGGTTCGATAGTGCAAAACGGATAATTGGCAGATTCTGCACCTGCCTTCGTAATGGCATTAAACAAAGTACTTTTTCCTACATTAGGTAAACCAACTATTCCTAATTTCATTTATAACATCTATCCTTTCTGATTTTCAGTCCTTAATTGAGCTGATATCATATATACTATTTAGGCCAAATAAAAAACCTAGGTGATTACAAAAAATAACTTATACGATATTGAAGTCACTAAGTTATTTTAAAATTACCTTATAAACCAAACTAAATTATATTATATATATACTTTCAATGCAATAACTCCATGTTTTATTTTATGAGAGTATGAACTCAGGTAATTTGTTAGCTAATTGGCAGGTTATACTTTCGACATTAACTTATTAGGAAACAACCTTTTAAGTACTTCATAAATAATAAAGGCAACACCTATGCTATAGATGGGGTGAAGGGGAAATACGTATCGTGAGTTACCTTCAAGCACAAACATCATTGCGTTAAAATAAGCGAATATTAGCAGAATAAAAGTGGTAAAGTCTGTTTTTCTATAACGAATAAATCTGTATAAAGCATAAAATATAAAAGCAAATACTACTAGGTAAAAAGGTCGGTACAAGAGTTTTTCTAAAATGACTGCCATGAAGGTAAGCGGATGCCAGGTATTTATATCAATAGTCATTGACCACATTATATCATCGATTTTTAACCAATATGAATTGGCAATGCGTTTAAAAGCAAGTTTTATGAATTTAGTAGGGTTATCTTTTATCCATTTATATGCAAGCTCTTTACCTACCTTATGAGTTGCCATTTCATCAAAACCAGTATCGGTCTTGTATTTTGCAAAGGGGCTATCGGGATATTTATAGGGATCGCTCCATGAACCGGTAGCATAGTCGTTGTTGTTTACATAAATAACATATCCTCCGTTGGTGGAAAACACTGGTTCTCCAAAGATAATGTAGTTTCTGATCAACCAAGGTGCTACAACTACACCAACAGCAATTGCGAAAGAAACTATATATACAATTTTATTCTTAAGTTTTAAATCCTTTTTTATGAACATGAAAAAGGCAAAAATAAGAGGTATAAACATTCCAATAGGTCTTATAAGAGTCAAATACCCAATTGTCAAGCCAATAAGTATCGGATTATTTTTATTGAAAAACAAATAAATGGAAAGCATTAAAATTGCAGAAAACAATATCTCGGAACAATGGATACTATTATATGCAATAGCAAGGGGAGAAAAAGCATATAGTGCAAGGGTTATTAATGCTGTTTTTTCATTAAAGAACTGTTTTGCAAGCTTGTAAGTCAAAAGCATTATTAGTATCGATAGCACGACATTGAATAGTTTTCCTACTAGAAAATCATTGTATCCGGTTCCAAAAATAAAATACAATAAAGCGAGAGTTCCTGGATAACCTATAGGTCTAAAAGCTGTTGGAATTCCAGGGGTTCCTCTATAATATGGATAAACACCGTTGAGAAAGCCTTTACCTTGTGAGAGTTCAACACCTTTAACATGGTACCACATAAAATCTGTCTCTGGAAAAGTTGGCATAATTACTATCCAGGCAAGTCTTAGCAATACTCCTGCAAATAAAATTAAGAGATAATGATATTTTTTTATGAAATCTATTATTTTCTGTGACATAATGACTCCTTATTAGCTTTTTTGGTAAAAAAACAAACATCTAAAAAATTAGAGTTTCAAAAGGCTAATTTAATGGGCTTTATACATGAATATAGCATATGTATTTATTTGAAACTCCCTTACATAGAACATTTTACTTTTGTTCATCGGACTATGTCAAGGTTAATATTGTCTATAACCAATAATTAAAAGCTATTGATGCACATTTATATCAATAGCTTTCATAGGCATTGAAAGGTGTTGCTTTAGATTTTGTTGTGGGCTTAAGTAATGTTTATTTATATGAAAGCACAAACCGTCCTACTTAGAAAAGATTTTTTGTAATACTCGTTGAATAAATGTTTTTTTAGTCTTAACATTTTCAGTCTTTTGAGCTTCCGGATTTTTATTGATAGTATTTACCGCTGCATTGTGTAAAGGATTTTGTACAGATTTTGCGTTTGTTTGTGCTGATTTGTGCTGGCGATAGTTAGGTGCTGGTCTCTGCTGACGATGGTTCGCATATGTCGAACCGGTTCTGTTCGCTGTCTTATTAGCAGTCTTATTATATGAAAAGTTTTCACCCGTCTTATTAGTGTGCTTGTTATACTGCTGCTTTGGTTTCTTAGGATACTGATTACTTTGAGGTCTTTTTGAATTTGGACCTGAATAAGTCTTTGAAGGTCTTTTTGAAAAAGACTCGACATCAGAATTATAGGTTCTTACAGGTACTGCGTTTGCTTTTGCCCACTTATCAGCCTCAGCTTTTTGGTTTTTGTACATTTCTGCTGTTGGCAATTCTCCTTCGGGAATCATTGTACCGATATGTTCTTCTATGGCATACAGGCTCATGATGTCTTCGCTTGTAACTAGAGAGAGTGCACGACCACAGTTTCCAGCTCTGCCTGTACGACCTATTCTGTGAACATAGCTGTCCTTTTCTAGAGGTACATCATAATTTATAACAAGGGATAAATTATCAATGTGTATACCACGGGCAGCAACATCTGTGGCTACAAGTAAATGAAAGTTGCCTTGTTTGAACTGCTGAATGGTTTTCATACGCTTACCTTGAGGAATATCACCATGTAGTGCTTGACAGTTGTAGCCTTTTCGATATAAAAAGTTTTTAACCCTATCTACAGTAGCTCTCGTGTTACAGAAAATCATACAGCTTTCTGGACGTTCTATAAGGAGTAGATGGTTTAATTTAGTGTTTTTCTCATGACCTTTTACACGATAGTATATTTGCTCAATACTATTAACTGTCTTAGTTTCCGACTTAATCTCAATTGTTACCGGTTGCTTCATGTATTCTTTGCATATTCTACGGATTTCTGAAGGTATAGTAGCTGAAAAAAGCAGAGTTACCCTGTTCTTAGGGAGAGTTCGGATAATTTTAACCACCTGATCGAGAAATCCCATATCAAGCATTCTGTCAGCTTCGTCAAGTATTAGAAAACGAATATTCTCAGTCGCGAGGTTTTTGTTTTTTATATGGTCATATACTCTACCCGGTGTTCCCGTAACAATGGATACACCTCTATTGAATGCCTGTATTTCTGTATTCATGCTATGCTGACCGTAAATAGCTGTTGATTTGTGACGAGTATATTTAGCCATTTTTTTTATTTCAATGTCTACTTGAACGGCTAACTCTCTTGTAGGAGTGAGAATCAGACCTTGGGGCACTGTAATTTTTGGGTCAATCAGTTGGAGCATGGAGACCCCGAATACAGCAGTCTTACCGCTACCCGTCTTAGACATTACAATTAAATCTTCTTGTTTTAGAATGTGGGGAATTGCTTTACTTTGTACTTCTGTAGGGTTTTCAAAACCCATTTCTTCTAGAGCTTTTAAAATTGGTGGCGAAATGCCAAGATCGTTAAAACTGTTTTTCATTATTATCCTCTTTCGTTGTTAGTGAATTATTTAGATTATACCATTAAATCTTGATTTGTTCCATTATTTTATAAGGCAGCCTATGAAAGAGAAGATAAAAAAACCATAAATAAACAAAAAATGTTGCAATTGTACAACGACTTGTGCTATAATTTCTTTAAGAATAGATGAGAAGAGTTTGTTTAGAGTAGAGTTTAATTGAGAATGGAATAGAAGAGATGAGAAGAGACGAGGCTAGTGCGATA
Organism: Clostridiaceae bacterium; assembly: GCA_012519925.1. Taxonomy (GTDB): domain Bacteria; phylum Bacillota; class Clostridia; order Acetivibrionales; family Acetivibrionaceae; genus Acetivibrio. Next base: position 5,347 of record JAAYPF010000027.1, on the reverse strand, counting down.
ATTTAATTCGTTTAATATGCCAGGATTCTTTGTTCTGGCTTTTTTAGTTGGTTCAATTCTCATGTCTTCCTTGTGAAAACAAAGGAGGCATCAAAATGTATTATCCATGTATTGATGAAGTCAAAAATTTAGTAAAAGACTATAATATTATTCCGATTTCCATGGAAGTGTATGCTGATATGGAGACGCCTATTAGCCTTTTTAAGAGATTTGAGCAAAGTAAATATTGCTTTTTACTAGAAAGTGTTGAGGGCGGTGAGAAGTGGGGCAGATATTCTATTATTGGCAGAAATCCTTTTATTGTTGCAAAGAGTTTTAAAAACAAGACAATAATTGAAGAAAAAAATGGCACCATATCTGAAGTTGAAGGTAATCCGGTTGAGGTGATTAGGTCTTTAATGGAAAAGTATAAAGGAGCGAGTTTGCCTAATATGCCGAGATTTACTGGCGGTGCAGTGGGTTTCTTTGGTTATGACATGATAAGGTACTATGAAAATCTTCCCGACGTTCCGCAAGATGATTTGAATTTACCGGAAAGTCATTTTCTATTTACCGATGAGTTGTTAGTCTTTGACCATCTTAAACAAAAGATTCATATAATAGTTAATCTTCATGTTAACGGTAATATTGACAGGGGCTATAACAGCGTTATAGACAGAATTAAAGCAATATACAACGAGATTTTGGATACTCGTTGGAAAATAAATGACAACTTCAAACCTGATTTCGCCAAAAAGAATTTAGGGTATAAATATACAAGTAATATATCAAAAGAGAAATATTGCGAAAATGTTTTAAAGGCAAAGCAATACATTAAAGATGGGGATATATTTCAGGTGGTTTTATCCCAGCGTTTATGTGTTGAAACAAATCAGAATCCCTTTAATGTATACAGGGTTTTGCGTTTGATAAATCCTTCGCCCTATATGTATTATTTGAAATTTGACCATTACAATATAGTGGGTTCGTCACCAGAAATGCTCGCAAGAGTTGAAGAAGGTATAGTTGAGACTTGCCCGATAGCAGGTACTAGAAAAAGAGGTCAGACTAAAGAAGAGGATGAGGCACTAGAAAAAGAACTTTTAGCTGACAAAAAAGAACTAGCAGAGCACACCATGCTTGTAGATTTAGGAAGAAATGATGTTGGCAGAGTGTCTCGCTACGGAACTGTGAGAGTGAAAGACTTTATGCATATTGAGAAGTACTCACATGTAATGCATATTGTTACAAATGTTCAAGGTGAGCTTCGAGAAGATAGGACAGCTTTTGATGCTATGATGTCAATTTTACCTGCCGGAACTTTGTCCGGTGCTCCAAAAGTTCGGGCGATGGAAATAATAGATGAGCTTGAGAATGTAAAAAGGGGTGCTTATGGTGGTGCCATAGGATATCTTAGTTTTAATGGAAACCTGGACAGCTGCATTACCATAAGAACAATAGTTTTTAAAGACAATAAAGCCTATGTTCAATCAGGGGCAGGAATAGTTGCCGATTCGGTTCCTGAGATAGAATATGAGGAATGCTTGAATAAGGCAAAGGCACTGTTGAAAGCTTTAGAGGAAGTTGGTGAGATACGATGAACTGTAAAATATTAATTATAGATAATTATGATTCCTTTACCTATAATCTCTATCAGTACGTAGGGGAGATAAGCCCTAATATTGAGGTGTTTAGGAACGATAGGATTACTATTGAACAAATCGAAAACAAAGCTCCTTCCCATATAATAATTTCTCCCGGGCCTGGATTTCCTATAGATGCAGGCATAAGCATAGAGATTATTAAAGCCTTGGGTAAGCACATACCAATATTAGGCGTATGTTTAGGTCATCAAGCTATAGGTGAGGCCTTTGGGGGAAAAGTCGTACATGCAAAAGAACTTATGCACGGTAAAGCTTCGGAGATTTTTATAAACAGGGAGTGTGCATTGTTTAGGACACTTAATGAAAAAATTATTGCAGGTAGATACCATTCTCTTATACTTGAGAATGAGTCGTTGCCGTCATGTTTGAAAGTTACAGCTAGAGCTGAAAGTGGAGAAATAATGGGGATAATGCATGAAAGCTATCCGATTTTCGGAATACAATTCCATCCGGAGTCAATTCTTACACCGGATGGAAAGAAAATATTAAGTAATTTTCTAAATATAAGAATGACGAATGTTGAAGAAAGGTAAAGATAGGTCTAAAAATGTTGAGAAGAGATGAGAGGAGAGGTTAATATGTTAAGAGAGGCGATTCAGAAATTAGTTGAGGGCAGAAATTTATCCGAAGGAGAAGTAATAGCGGCTTTGAGCTGTATAATGGAAGGCGAGGCAACGCAGGCACAGATAGGTAGCTTTATTACAGCACTGAGGATTAAGGGAGAGACTATTGAAGAAATAACAGGATGTGCCAAAGTAATGAGAAAAAAGGCAGACAGAATAGTACTAGATAAAGATTACTTTATAGATATTGTAGGTACAGGCGGAGATTGTTCATATACTTTCAATATTTCGACGGCAGCAGCTTTTGTAACTGCTGCTGGAGGTGTTACCGTTGCCAAACATGGCAATAGATCCGTATCGAGTAAGAGTGGAAGTGCTGATGTTTTAGAGAGCCTAGGAATCAATATTTCACTAGAGCCCGAAAAAGTTAAAGAATGTATAGAAAAGATTGATATAGGGTTTATGTTTGCTCAGACTTTCCACAAATCGATGAAGCATGCAGCGGGGCCAAGGAAAGAATTGGGCATCAGAACGATATTCAATATCCTAGGACCACTAACAAACCCTGCGTCAGCTAAAGGACAGCTGTTAGGAGTATTTAATGAGAAATTGACCGAACCACTAGCCTATGTGCTTTCCAACCTTGGAGTTGAAAATGCTATGGTAGTGTATGGAATGGACGGTATGGATGAGATATCCTTATCTGATCATACAAAGGTTTCGGAATTAAAGAATGGAAAAGTTAATACCTATTATTTAAATCCTGAGGATTATGGAATGAATTTGGTAAACAAAGGGGAAATTATAGGTGGAGATTCAAAGGAGAATTCAAAAATAATTTTATCCATTTTGAATGGAGAAAAAGGACCGAAGAGGGATATCGTGGTATTGAATGCTGCCGCAGCTTTATATGTAGGAAAGGCAGTAGAAGATATCAAATCCGGTATAATAATGGCAGAAGAAATATTAGATAGCGGAAAGGCTTTAGATAAACTAAATGAGTTAAGGGAATTTTCAAATTACATGATTCCCGTTTTGTATTAAAAGCAGTGAAATAAAATAATTAAGGTTTTTCATAATATGATTTATGTGGTTTATTACAATGCTGAATACCTTGTTTTAAAACCGCATAATTGGAGGTATTTATGATCTTAGATAAAATTGTGGAACAAAAAAAGATACAACTTAAAAAAGAAATGAGCAAGATGTCAATAGAGGGTTGGAAACAGCGTATTAAAAGGCCTGGCATGCACAGCACCCAGAGTTTTTTCAATGCACTTAAAAAAAATGATGATATATCAATAATTGCGGAAGTTAAAAAAGCTTCTCCTTCAAAGGGAATAATAAAAGAAGATTTTGATCCAATGATGATTGCTAAAGAATATTGCGAGGCAAAGGTTCAGGCGATGTCTGTTTTGACCGAAAAAAACTTCTTTTTAGGTGATGATGATTACCTTGTTAGAATACGTCAAGCATACCCGACACCAATTTTAAGGAAGGATTTTTTAATTGACCTGTGGCAGGTATACCAATCAAGGTGTCTTGGTGCTGATGCTATACTGCTTATTACTTCCCTTCTTTCCGATGAAGAATTAAAAAAGTTTCAGGTGGTAGCAGGTATACTAGGCATGCAGTGCCTTGTGGAGGTGCACAATAGGGAGGAGCTTGACAGGGCGTTAGAGTCAGGTGCACAAATAATAGGAATAAATAATAGAGATCTCAATACGTTTAATGTAGATATTAGGACAACCGAAAAGCTTATGAATTACATTCCTAATGACAGGGTTGTGGTTAGTGAAAGTGGAATAAAGGATTACAATGACATAAAGTATCTAAAAGAGCTTGGAGTGGATGCGGTACTTATTGGTGAAACCTTTATGAGAGCAACTTCTATCAAGGAAAAAATAGACGAGTTAAGAGGAAAAACGGTATTGATATGACCAAAATCAAGATTTGCGGTATAAAAAGAATTGAAGACATTCAATATGTAAATAAATATTTACCCGACTATATTGGTTTTGTTTTTGCAGAGAGTAAGCGAAGAGTGACAGTAGATCAGGTAATGAAATTAAGAAATGAACTTGACGTAAGGATAAAGGCTGTTGGGATATTTGTGAACGAAGATGTAGATAAAGTGATTGAAATTAGTAAAAAATGCCGACTAGACTGCCTACAGCTTCATGGTGATGAGGATGAGACGTATGTTGAAAATTTAAAGGATTTACTTAATGCACATTTAGTCAAAGACGTTGAAATATGGAAAGCCATACGGGTAAAAGATGAAAGCTCCATTGCATTGCTAAATTCCTATAAGGTTGATGCTTTTGTATTGGATACCTTTGTTGAGGGATCATATGGAGGTGTTGGTAAGGTTTTTGACTGGAGTTTGGCAAAGCTTGCAAAGCCTTATGGAAAAATATTTGTTGCAGGTGGCTTAAATATTGAGAATGTTCGAACTGTAGTTGAAGATGTAAGTCCTTACGGTGTTGATGTGAGCGGTGGCGTTGAGACTGATGGGTGTAAGGATGAATCAAAAATTCGCTTCTTTGTGGAGAAAGTAAAAGAGGGATAATGGTCATATATATAAAATGTTGCAGGTTATTATATAAAATTCAAAACTTTAAGCTGTCGAGATGAACGAGAGTAATGTGTTCAAAGGTGAACAGATAGAGTTAACAGCGATTTATGAATATTGTTATAATACAGCAGAGTATACTGAAACTGAAGAGATTGTTCATTTGAAGCATGAGGAAGATGAGTATAAATGTCTTCGGCTCATGACAAAAAAAGAGTGAAAAATATAAAAATTTCACCTGAAGTCGGGCAGGCACTGTTCTATTATTGTAGGTAATTGTACGATGGCCTATTTTTCTAGGATACCGTTGTCTATAGCTAAAATATGTGTTTAGAAGGAATGGGATAGCTTGTAAAAATGTTAATAAAAAAGAAATGAAACAAACAAAAAGTATTGACGTAAAACAAAAAAATTGTATAATTATGGTCATAAGGCCTTGTCCTGAATCCGTGAATATTTTATCATAGAAGTACTCACAATTCCAGCGAAATGAGGTATAATAAGGCTATAATACCATAAGAAAAATATTCACCAACGAGGTGCAGAATGAAATTTAAAATTAGATT
>JAAYPF010000026.1 GCA_012519925.1 Clostridiaceae bacterium | reverse complement strand
TAGCGTAGAATTCCGTAGCCTTTCATGACCACAGCCAAACTGGACTATCAAGCACAACAATATTGTAAGTGACTATATATACTTAGTCTTATATTAAAATATATTGAAAAATGGGGAAACTCAAAGGATTAAATGTATAATTTTGCTTGCCTATGCAACCTAGGATGCGAAGCATCCGTCGAAGGGAACCATAATATATATACATCTGGCTATTTAATAGTATCTAAGATAAATTTCTACGTATACAAAAAACTGCTTAATAGACGAATTACTGTGTAGAGGTGACTATACAATGAGAATTTTTGAAATACCAAAGAGGAGAAACGCAGCAATTGCTCTTATGGTAGTAGCTTTTATATTAATTTGTGCAGTACTTATATCACAAGATAAAAAAGCAAAAAATACACTTAATCAAAGTGATGAAATTAATCCTTCAGCATCAAGACTTCCAAATTCAACAGTATACTCCGACAGATTTTTAGAACTCTTTAATGACCTGCAGACAAAAGGATATCTAAGTGAAGAAGGAGTACCCTATCACTCTATTGAAACATTGCTTGTTGAAGCTCCTGACCATGGACATCTGACAACAAGCGAAGCTTTTAGTTATATGGTTTGGCTTGGTGCAACTTATGGTAAAATGACGGGTGATTGGTCCTACTATAAGAGCTCGTGGGACTTAACTGAGAAATACATAATTCCCGATGCTCAAAAGGATCAACCGGGTGTTGATACTTACCCACCGAATAAGCCTGCACAGTATGCTCCAGAAGCAGATACTCCCAATGGCTATCCCACTTTAGGAAACGAAAACGCTCCCACTGGGATAGATCCAATAGCTGATAATCTGTCCTCTGCTTACGGTTCTAAGTCTATATACCAAATGCATTGGCTTCTCGATGTGGATAACTTCTATAAGTTTGGAAACCACGGTGACGGTACAAGCAGATGCTCTTATATTAATACATATCAACGTGGTCCACAAGAATCGGTTTGGGAAACAGTTCCCCATCCTTCTTGGGAAGACTTTAAATGGGGAGAAGGAGAAAAAGGAGGTTTCTTAAACCTCTTTGGTAGTCATGGGCAACCTGCAAAACAATGGCGTTATACATCCGCCTCCGATGCTGACGGAAGACAGGTTCAGGCATCCTATTGGGCTTATCTATGGGCAAAAGAACAGGGCCTTGAAGAAGAAATCTCAGAATATTCCGGTAAAGCAGCTAAGATGGGCGATTATTTGAGGTATACATTCTTTGACAAGTATTTTAGACCTATTGGTGTACAGGGTGGTACTGCAGCTGGTACAGGTTATGACAGCTGCCATTACCTCATGTCTTGGTATGCTTCTTGGGGTGGCGATATTGGTGGAGCATGGAGTTGGAGAATCGGAAGTTCTCACTCCCATCAAGGTTATCAAAATCTTATAGCAGCATATGCTCTATCACAGGAAACCGCCTTAAAGCCTAAGTCACAAGGTTCACAGGAAGATTGGCAAAAAAGTTTGAACCGTCAAATTGAATTATATCAATACCTTCAGAGTTCAGAAGGTGCAATTGCAGGAGGTGTTACCAATAGCTGGCAAGGTAAGTATGCTAAATACCCTGCGGACAAAAGCACTTTCTATGGTATGGCTTATGATTCCCAGCCTGTATACCATGACCCTCCAAGTAATAATTGGTTTGGATTCCAGACCTGGTCTATGGAAAGAGTCATGGAATATTATTATCTTACTGGAGATCCAAATATAAAAACAGTATGCGATAAATGGGTCAAGTGGGCTCTAGCCAATACAAAATTAAAAAGCGATGGCACCTACGAAATCCCTTCAACCCTTGAATGGTCCGGTGAACCTGACACATGGACAGGTAAGGCAACGGAAAACTCCAATCTTCATTGTAAAGTTAAGGACTACACTAACGATGTTGGTGTTACTGCTGCCTATGCAAAGGCACTAATTTACTATGCCGCTGCAACAGAGAAACATAATGGCACAATGCATTCAGAATCTAAAACTATAGCTAGAGAACTTTTAGATAGGATGTGGACAAATTATAGGGATGATAAGGGTGTTGCAGTACCTGAAGAAAGAGCAGACTATAAGCGTTTCTTTGATGAGGTTTATATACCTGAAGGCTTTAACGGAACAAACGCACAGGGTGCTCAAATAAAAAGCGGTGTAACTTTTATCGACTTACGTCCTGACTATAAAAAAGATCCTGACTACTTAAAGTTAGAAGAGGCAGTTAAAAACGACAAAAATCCTGTTATGACTTACCATCGATATTGGGCTCAGGCAGATATTGCAATGGCTAATGCAATGTACCATATATATATTGAACAAAAGGACGGGCTTATTACTCAATCCCCTAAAGCAGAGGATTCAACCGAGCCAAATTCTAACAACTCAAATACTTCAGAGGAAACAGAGCATACACAAAGCACTGGTATTTACAAGTACAAGTACAAAAACAATATTCCGACCCAACCTAAGTCTACCGGTCCATACAACTATGGAGATGCACTGCAAAAAGCCATATTCTTTTATGAGTGCCAACGTTCAGGAAAACTGAGTTCAAGTACACTTCGTCTTAACTGGCGAGGAGATTCGGGTATGGATGACGGAAAAGATGCAGGTCTTGACCTTACAGGAGGCTGGTATGATGCCGGGGACCATGTCAAATTCAACCTCCCCATGGCTTATTCAGCTACAATGCTTAGCTGGGCAGTTCATGAATACAAAGACGCTTTTAAGAACAGCGGACAATTTGAACCAATTCTTGAAAATATAAAGTGGGCAACCGATTATTTTATTAAGTGCCATCCCGAGCCAAATGTATACTATTACCAAGTTGGTAATGGAGATGCAGACCATGCATGGTGGGGACCAGCAGAAGCACTTCCTATGGAAAGGCCTTCATATAAATTAGATAAAGCTTCACCGGGTTCTGCAGTTACTGCCGAAACAGCTGCAGCCTTAGCTTCAGCTTCTATTATCTTTAAAGATGTAGATGCTGCATATTCCAAAGAATGTTTAAAACATGCAAAGGAACTCTTTGAGTTTGCGGACAGTACCAAGAGTGATGAAGGCTATACTGCCGCAGACAGCTTCTATAAGTCCTGGAGTGGCTTTTATGATGAGCTGTCATGGGCAGCTTGCTGGCTTTACATGGCTACAAATGATCAGGCCTATCTTAAAAAGGCAGAAGATTATGTTAGCAAATGGGAAACAGAACCACAATCAAGTGCTATAAAATATACCTGGAGCCACTGCTGGGATGATGTGCATTATGGTGCATCTTTACTACTTGCCAAACTAACAAATGGAGGAAGTAAATACAAAGAAGCTATAGAAATGAACCTAGACTGGTGGTCAACCGGCTATAATGGAAACCGTATAAAATACACACCAAAAGGACTTGCATGGCTCGATCAATGGGGTTCCTTGAGATATGCCACTACAACGGCTTTTCTTGCTTGTGTATATTCCGATTGGTCTGGTGCAGATAAATCAAAGGCAAAAAATTATATCAAGTTTGCGGAAGATCAAGCTAATTACGCTCTAGGAAGCAGCGGGCGAAGTTTTGTTGTAGGCTTTGGGAAAAATCCTCCTAAGCATCCACACCATAGAACTGCTCACGGGTCATGGGCAAACAGCATGAGCATACCTGAAAATCATAGGCATGTCTTATATGGTGCCCTTGTTGGGGGTCCTGATTCCACCGACAACTATAAAGATGAAGTAAGCGATTACACTGCTAATGAAGTAGCATGTGATTATAATGCCGGATTTGTTGGATTACTAGCAAGAATGTATAAAACATACGGAGGTAGTCCTTCCGAAGCTTTCAATGGTATTGAGGAAAAAACTGAGGATGAAATATATGTAGAAGCCGGTGTCAATGCCTCAGGAAGCAATTTTATAGAAATAAAGGCGATAGTAAACAATAAGTCTGCATGGCCAGCGAGAGTGTGTGAGAATCTATCTTTTAACTACTATATTGATTTAAGTGAAGTAATAAACAGTGGTCACTCTGCTTCCGATATAAAGGTAAGTGCAAACTATAATCAAGGCTCAAAATTATCTGAGCTTAAGGCTTTAAAAGACAATATCTATTATGTAACTGTTGATTTTAGCGGAACAAAAATATTCCCGGGAGGTCAATCGGATTACAAAAAAGAAGTGCAGTTTAGAATAGCAGCACCGGACGGTACTTCCTATTTTAATCCGAAAAATGATTATTCCTATAAGGATCTTACATCTAATTCAGTAGTAAAGACTAAACCACTCCCTGTACTAAAGTACAGGGAATTTTGTTGCGACTGAAAGTCGCATTAATGGCTAAAGCCATCTTAAGATTAAAACTGAAAGTTTGTTATAAACTGAAGTTTACTTAAGTTTTCTTACTTAAGTAAGCTAAAGCATATTAATACTCTATTCTGTTATTTTAAATATCTCATCAATGTTATCTTCTTTTTGATCTTCAATATAATCTTTGATCATATCATCCGTGACAGCACCTACTGTTCTACAAAAATATCCTGTTGACCATAAATGTTGTCCCCAATATCTTTTCTTTAGCTCTGGAAATTCCTCCTGTAACATCTTAGAGCTTCTTCCCTTTAAATATTGCATTATTTTACTTGGTGCCAATGTTGGTGGACAAGACAATAACATATGTACATGCTCTCTACCTACGCTACCTCGTATAATTTTTATTCCCCTTGCCTCACATCCTTGTCTTAAAAGCTCTCTTAATCGTTCAGCCACTTTTTCTCTTAGTACCTTATATCTATATTTTGTTGTCCAAACAACATGATATTCTATATCATACACTGTATGACTTCCCTTTCTTAATTCCCCCATACTTTTCACCTCTATCCTATTATAC
>JAAYPF010000169.1 GCA_012519925.1 Clostridiaceae bacterium | reverse complement strand
TTAATCCAATCATTTATTGTTAACACAGTTTCTTCAATACATCTATGAGGCTGCCATCTCATGTATTTACTTACTTCGCTGTCACTTGTCCAATTATTATATACATTTTCGGCATCATCTATTGTAAACCGTCTCAGGATTAATCTGTCTGTTTCAAGAGTAATGGTTCCTACATGGTTCAATTTTTTATCAATACATGGATTCCTGTCAGCCATTAGTCACACCTCAATATTATTAATAACGCACCAAAATATCTACCCTATAATCTTTGTGTAAAATTTTCTTGTCCTCGGACCGTCAAATTCACAGAAGTAAACACCCTGCCATGTGCCTAACTTAAGTATTCCATTTTCAATTATAATGTAACAAGATAAGCCCATAAGTGATGCTTTTATATGGGCATGTGAATTCCCCTCCATGTGACGGTGGTTTTTATCCTTTGGAAATACTTTTTGAAGAGAATTTAAAATATCATAAACAACATCCGGGTCAGCATTTTCATTAATTGTTATTCCTGCTGTTGTATGTGGCACAAAAACAATAACAATACCATCTTTGATATTGCTGTTTCTTACATCTTCTCGAACAATATCTGTAATGTTTATCATTTCGTCTTGTTTGTTGGTTTTAATCGTGTGTTCCATTATTATTCTCCTGTTTACACATTTCTGTTTCTTCTTGTTTTCTAAAGATTATATTCAGCAGCTTACCCATTTCCATTTTATCCATTTCTAAATCAACTTTTATTATTTTTATTGCCACAGGTCCATAATTTGTATCTATTGAAATTTCCGACTCGATTATTTTATCATTGACATCTCCTAAAAACTTCGGATAAATTAGCGCTATATTTCTGCATTCATATCTGATGCTGTATGCGAGCATTTGATAGATATCAGCTTGAGAAACATTTATATCATTGTGTATATCAAGTTCTTTATATTTTGTATCTATTATATATCTAATATCGTCATATTTTGTAATCGTTATATCCGGTATTAATTGCAGCTTATTATCTCCATCTTGTTTTGCCAAGTATCGAGCAGGTCCCTGATAATTAACCTTGTAACCACTACAATTAGATTTTATTGCTTCAAACACATATCTTTCGAACAACTGATTAATAGGGACTAAGAAACTGAACACCATTTCGTCGCCCTTATTAAGATTTGGGCTTGAATTATAATAAAATAACTTTGCCATATTAAAAACCGGTTCATATTGATTATTAAGATGTGAAAACTTGACACTATTCCATATTTCATTATGCAAATGAATTACTTCTACATCTTCCAGCCAAAGCAAAGATTGCTTTAGCTTCATTTTATTTTCTTTTACGGTTGTCCTTTTTATCAAGTTTATTATTACAGTTTTGAATATTCTATTAATAATGATATTTTCTGTAAACTGGTCAAATCTCACAAAATGAAGATGTTTTTTAAAACTATTATGTTTTATTGTTTCTGCAAAATCTATTTTCCCTTTTATGAACGATTGGTTTTCCGAATATAAATTATAGTTTCTGTTAATATCTCTTTTAAATAAATCTAAGAGTTCATCTATAAAAATACCAATAAATAGCTCCAATAAATCACCTTCAAACTTGCCAATAGTTTGAGGTGCCGGGATTTTTTTAACATTAAAGAATTCAGTATTAGACAATAGTTTTATTAGTATTTCAAATGCCTTGTTATAGTCTGTTTCCTTAGTTGACTTAATTGCAATTTTAGGGTAAATGAGCAACCTGGTTTTATTCACCTGAACAAACCCAACAAAGTGTCTTATTAATAAACTCCCATCAGCTTGTAAAATAACATTGTTTTCGCCAATATTTTTTTTCATTGACAAAATATCATTTGCTTCCTGACGGCTCAAAGATAGTCTCTGTTGTCTATCTTCAAAGATTTTGATAACTTTTAATTCTTCCATAGTTTTATTCATATATATCAATTAGCTTTTGTTCAAAATTTGATATTCCCTTATCACCTTTAGACAGTGACAAGTATTGAACATTGCCATTTTTATCATAAAAGCTTTCACCAACAATGGCAGTTAAAGATTCAATGTCATTATAAAAGTATTCGCCGAGCAAAGGAAGAATTTTATAATACCATGTTTGATATAAATTATTCAAAGACTCAATTCCCATAAAATATGCATGTCCAATTCTATGATCCCTGTCAAATTTTTCTAATATTCTGTCATTTATAGCATCCATTAATTTGCATAAATCAACAGTATCATTAACAATATGATTGTCGTATTGGGATAAAATACTGGAATCTGGCCCAATTTCAACAAAAGTGAATCGCCTCCGTAAAGCCGTATCTATTGCTGCAATAGACCTGTCAGCTGTATTCATAGTACCAATAATGTATACATTGCTCGGCACTGTAAACTCTTTTTTTGAATAAGGTAAAATTGTTTTTAAGTTACCTCTCTTATCCTGTTCTATAAGTGTAATTAATTCACCAAAAATTTTTGAAATATTTCCTCTGTTAATTTCATCAATTATAATATAATAAGGTTTATCAATATATTTTGAGTTATTTTCCTTATTAATCAATTCTTTTTCTGCTTTAATGCATAAATCCTTGAAAATACCATTTTCTAGTTTATAACCAATTTTGCCAATTTCATCGTTACTGAGTATCGGCCTTATCCCTTCGATAAATTCTTCATATGAATACGATTGATGGAAAGTTATTGTCCGTACCCTATTTTCTGCTTCAGCTAAACTATAACTGCTGTTTTCGCTAAAATACTTCTTCTCAAAATTATCGATAATCTTTCGGGTTGCATAAGTTTTTCCGGTGCCTGGAGGACCATAAAGAATAAGATTAGGATTAAAGTTTAATAATCCGGCATACTCAGCATATTGTTCGGAATTTTCATCATCCAAGTCTTCTTGTTCAGGAGGAGGTGGTGGTGAAACTTTTGGTGGAATATACTTTTTTCTTCCAACCAATAAATTGTCATACAAACTTATAGGATTTGAAACTTTCATGAACCCATTCTTCTCAAGTTCATCGATTAAAGTCAGCAAGAAATTCCTCTTCTGTGTAGCATTGTCCTCCAAAGCGTAAGCATTAAGTTCTTTAATTGTATACCTTTCCGGGCTCTTCTCAATATAAAGATCATTGAAATCCTTATATAAATCAAATTTACCGTTTGAATACTTCTGAATTTCAACAATTTTCATTTCGTTTAAATCATTTATTAATACACGAATGTCGCCTTCTTTTGGATTTAAATCAATAGTATCATCATCTAAGGAAATATAAATATTAATAAAATTGTTTTTAAAGTCAATATCTTCCGGCATAGGACAATTATCAGTTGTCTTTATCGGTATAAATCCTAAATTTTTAGTACTCTTAGAAACCTTATTCACTAAATCCAAGTTATGTACAAAGTGTTTATATCTTGTAAAATCATTTGTCAAACTTATATCATTATAAGTTTTTATTTCATCAAAAATAAGAACTCCATCATGCTTTGGATTGACTGAATTTTTCATATTTGTATATTCTTTTGCCTTCCATAATGCAATTATTTTACCTACATAATTGACAAAAACATAATCCCCTGGTTCAACTCCTCCATACCATGGATTGCCTTTCTCTTGTGCAGAATAATATTTTTTCTCTATTTGCTCAGGATATTTATTGCTGAATTTTCCTAAAAATAGCCTCATAATTGGTCTCCTTTTAATACTAGTTATAATATTTTTGTATTTTCAGTATTTCTTCCAATTCCTTAATCAATTAATTCATATATTATCAGAATTTACTTTTAACCCTTTTTATCTGAATTTGCTCACTATCTTCAAAATATCATCACCATATTTATTTGCTTTTTTTTCACCAAATCCGTATACCAACTTCAATTCTTCCTTATTTTTAGGCATTTTCAAAATTAAATCTTTTAACTGATTATCATTATAAATATAGTATGGCTTTATATTTTCTTCTCGACTTTTGTTTAACCTGTACATCTTTAATTCTTTGAATATATCTGTATCTTCTACATTAATAATAGTGTTTGATGAAGTACTTGTTGCTACTTTTTCCGGTAATACCTCATTGTCAATTTCAGATTTACTATTATTAATTCTATACTTATCATATTTCCCGGTATAGTCTTTTTCTACTTCCTTATGTAAATTCAAAAAAGAATTAGCCCATTCCAGTAATCCTTCTTCAGAATACGGCGTTACTTTAGAATTTACATATATATCCTTTATATATTTAACCAATTGATCCGCTCGAATAACTTTTTTCTTTATTTCCTTTTTTGCAAACTTTGCATTAAGAACTGTCTTGGGATTGGCCAGTACAACTACTGACTTATAGAAATCTTCAAAATATTTAT
>JAAYPF010000168.1 GCA_012519925.1 Clostridiaceae bacterium | reverse complement strand
GCTTGGGAATCAATGGGCATGAGAATGGGTAGAATGTATGAAGTCACTATGGTTGTTGAGGGATATCAAAGTAGTGGTCAAGCTACTATGACAAAAATGAATATTACCCTCGGTGGCAGTGACGGCGGTAATGATGGTGGCGGTGGTGACGGCGGTGACGGCGGTAACGGCGGCAATCTCGCACCTAAAACTGGAGAAGCAGTTACTGAGAGAAGTGCTTTTACAGGCTTAGAAGCAGAAAAATATAACAGTTTAAGTTCTTCCACTATGGAGTTAATAGGTACTGGTAATGGAGGAAGTGGTATCGGTTATATTGAAAATGGAGATTATCTAGTATTCAATAAAACTAATTTTGGTTCTGGAGCATCTTCATTTAAAGCAAATGTTGCATACGGCGGTGACACTAGCACAACTATTCAATTAAGGCTAGGAAGTGCTACAGGTACTTTAATAGGTGCGTTAGAGGTGTCTTCAACTGGCGGTTGGGATGACTACGAGGAGCTAACCACTACTGTTAGCGGTGCTTCAAGTGTGCAAGATTTATATCTTTGCTTTAATGGACCTGTAAATATTGACTCATTTTCATTTGTAGCAGGTGGCAACACTGGTGGAGATCCTTCAATAAGTTATGGTGATTTGGATCTTGATGGAGAGATCAGTTCCTTAGATTTAGGAGCATTAAGAATGCACTTGCTTGGAATTAATGAACTTTCAGGGCAAGCTTTACTAAGAGCTGATGTTAATGGAGACGGAGAAGTAAACTCACTTGACTTCGGTTACGTAAGACAATACTTGCTAGGCATGATAACTAAGTTCCCAGCTGGAAGTATATCACCAGCTACACCTACTCCAACTACACTACCACAACCTAAAGGAACTGCTTTACATGAATTGGCTGCAGCAAGAGGAATAACCTTTGGTACATGTGTTAACACTCCATGGTTCTCTAATCAAACAGATTCAACATATAATAATATATTAAAAAATGAATTTGCAATGGTTGTTGCTGAGAATGAAATGAAGGTAGATGCTATACAGCCTTCACAAAACAATTTCAACTTCAGAAATGGAGATAAATTAGTTGACTTTGCTATGAGTAACAATATGACAGTGCGTGGGCATACTCTCGTATGGCATGCTCAAATTCCAAGTTTTATGCAAAACTGGAACGGAAATCGCGATGGTTTGATTTCAGTTATGAACAACCACATTAATACAACTATGCAACACTATAAAGGTAAAGTTGCTGAGTGGGACGTTGTCAACGAAGCTTGTGACGATAGTGGTAATGGACTAAGAAGAAGTGTATGGACAAATAAAATCGGTAATGATTTTATAGATATTGCATTCCAGACAGCAAGAAAGGCTGATCCTAGTGCTCTTCTCTTCTATAATGATTACAATATAGAAGATATGGGTGCAAAGTCCAATACAGCATATAATATGATTAAGAGCATGGTGGACAGAGGAATTCCAATAGATGGAGTAGGTTTCCAATCTCACTTTATCAATGGAATGAGTAGTTCTCAGTTAGCAGCAATAGAGCAGAACATCAAGAGATATGCAGCTCTTGGATTGGATGTATCAATTACTGAGCTTGATATTCGTATGAATGATTCAGAAAATCAAAATTCTGGATTCAATACACAGAAAAACAATTATAAAGCTTTGATGGAAATTGCTTTGAGAAATCCTAATGTTAAGACATTTGTGGTTTGGGGCTTTACTGACAAACATTCATGGATTCCTCATACATTCCCAGGTACAGGTAGAGGCTTGATTTTTGATAGTAATTATAATCAAAAGCCAGCTTATCATGGATTGAAAGAAGCATTGTTAGGTCAGTAATAAAAAAATAGTTTAATACTTAGTTGTTTGTTCCCCTTAAGGTAGTTAGATAAAAAGTCTGCTATCTTAAGGGGAACTCATATATAACATTAAAAGTAGAGAGTGATCATTTATGGATAATATACGACAATATATTTTAGAGGGTAAGGCAATTCTTGGTATAGAGTTTGGTTCTACTCGCATTAAATCAGTTTTGATAGGGGAGAAGAACGAACCAATTGCAGCAGGAAGTCATGTTTGGGAAAATGATTACAGTGACGGAATTTGGACCTATAGCCTTGAAAAGGTATGGTTAGGTTTACAGGATAGTTATCGAAAGCTAGCAGAGGGGGTAAAAGACAGTTACGGGATTGATATAACAAGGCTGGCTGCTATAGGTATTAGTGGAATGATGCATGGATATATGCCCTTTGATAAAGAAGATAAATTATTAGTCCCCTTTAGGACCTGGAGAAATACCATGACAGGAGAGGCTTCGGATAAGCTTTCAAAGTTGTTCGATTTTAGTATCCCACAAAGATGGAGCATTGCTCATTTATATCAGGCTATTTTAAATAATGAAGAGCATGTTAATAGAATAGAATTTATCACGACTCTTGCTGGTTATATTCATTGGAAATTGACAGGCAAAAAAGTCCTTGGTATTGGTGAAGCATCGGGGATGTTTCCGATTGATGATGCTACAAAGGATTATAATAGCTTAATGATTGATAAATTTGATGAGCTTGTTTCAAAAGGTAATTATTCATGGAATTTGAGAGAAATACTGCCTAAGGTATTGATGGCTGGAGAACAAGCAGGAACTCTTACACAAGAAGGAGCAAAGCTTCTTGATACATCAGGGAAATTACAAGCGGAAATTCCTTTGTGCCCTCCAGAAGGAGATGCAGGAACGGGAATGGTTGCAACAAATTCCGTTGCAAAACGAACAGGAAATGTGTCTGCAGGAACCTCTATTTTTGCAATGATTGTATTAGAGGAGGATTTGAAGAAAGTTCATTCACAGATAGATATTGTAACAACACCAGTGGGTAGTCCAGTGGCTATGGTACACTGTAACAACTGTACATCGGATATTAATGCGTGGGTGAATTTATTCAAAGAGTTTACAGATACTATTGGTGCTAAAATTGATATGAATACTCTGTATACCACATTATTTGTTAAGGCTTTAGAGGGTGATGTAGATTGCGGTAATTTACTTTCTTACAATTATTATTCAGGGGAACATGTTACTGGATTTGTAGAAGGACGCCCATTATTTGTGCGAACACCAGAAAGTAAATTTAACTTGGCCAATTTTATGAGGCTACATATTAGCTCATCTTTTGGTGCCTTAAAATCAGGATTGGATATTTTGTTTAATGAGGAAAATGTAAGAGTGGATGAAATTTACGCTCACGGTGGCTTATTTAGCACTAAGGAAGTAGCACAGAGTATTTTAGCAAATGCCATTAATGTTCCAGTTTCAGTGTTATCAACAGCCGGCGAGGGTGGTGCTTGGGGTATTGCTCTACTTGCGGCATATATGAAGAAGAAAGATGATAAACAGTCGCTTGAAGATTTTCTTACAAAAAAGGTGTTTACAGGAGAGACAGTTAGCAGAGTAGAGCCAGATATTGAAGGTGTAAAAGGCTTTGAAGAATTTATGAAGCGATATACTAAGGGGCTTTTAATAGAACAAGCTGCTGTTGAAAATTTTAAATAGAATTATTTTATAGTAAATTATACAGTTGTATTTTATATAATTTGATTAATATATTTATGGAGCGTTATACATAAGAGGCTTTTAATAGAAAAAGCTGTTGTTGATATTTCCAAATAATTATTGAAATCTATAGTTAGACAGGAGAAGAGTATGCTAGAGAAATTAAAACAATGCGTTTTTGAAGCTAATATGGATTTACCAAAATATAATTTAGTGACCTTTACATGGGGGAATGTTAGTGCTGTTGATAGGGAACAAAAGCTTATAGTTATTAAACCAAGTGGTGTTCCTTATGAAAAACTTTGTATGAATAATATGGTTGTTGTTGATTTTGATGGAAAGGTAGTTGAAGGAAAATATTCACCTTCTTCAGATACTGCAACTCATATTGAGCTTTATAAAGCATTTGATCAAATAGGGGGTATTGTGCATACACACTCTGTTCATGCAACCGCTTGGGCTCAGGCGGGAAGAAATATTCCGCTTTACGGTACAACACATGCCGATTATTTCTTGGGCGAAATCCCATGTGCAAGAAGCCTGACAGAACAGGAAATTTCTTCAGAATATGAGAAGAACACAGGCCTTGTTATTATTGAAACCTTTCAAAAAGAAAATAAAAATCCAATATATACGCCGGGTGTTTTGTGTACTAACCATGGACCGTTTGCATGGGGCAAGGATGCACAAGAAGCTGTTCACAACGCAGTTGTGTTGGAAGAGGTTGCAAAGATGGCTTATATGACAGAAAGTATAAATAGTAGTGCAAAGGAAGCACCGGCTTACTTGAGAGATAAGCATTTTTACCGTAAGCATGGTGATAAAGCTTATTATGGACAGAAAAACATATTATAGAGCAATATTAGCCGAGGATGTAAGTCACTTTGTGTAAACTTTTAGGGACAAGTTTTATGCCAGTAAGTTATGTATATTATTACCCTTCTTTCTTTTCTCGTGAAAAGAAAAAAGCAAAGAAAAGCGGACCTCAAAAATACATGGTCTTTATGTTGCTTATGGTAAAATTACATAACGTCGAAAAGCACAATATTATTTACACTCCTTATTAGCCATTTCAAAAAGTCAAATATGTATAGCATTGGAATTATAAACTCCAGTAAATGATATTTTTTGAAATGGCGATTGCTATGTCAGTAATATCACCTTAGTTGATTATTTATTTCTTCTATTATTTCTTTTATATCCTCACTTGAACTAGAGTCTTGCTCCGATGCCTTCCATATACCTTGGCTAAATATAGAGTTTGCTTCTTCATCCATTGGAGTCAATTTGACGGGAGCCATATTTTCCGCAAGTTCATAAAATATTTTAGAAATATCTTGGTTTCCTAGGTAGGCATCTAGTACTTCACCTTCTTGTATGCTCTTGCGGGCAGGGATATATTCAGGAATTGAGTGTATGTCATTCATATAACCATATTTGTGAGTGACAAGATACTCCATAAACCTCCATGCTTGTTCCTTATTATTACTTTGTGCATTTATTGCGACTCTACTGTCAAATTGCCATGCTGTTACTCCTAGTGCTGGTTTAGTAATCTTCCATAATCCATTTTGTTCTGGTACTAAACGCTCGAGTTCATTTATTGAATAGGCATTAGCTTCTAATATCATAACAAGCTTATTGTTCTTTATAGCTTCCTTACCTCTATCCGTCCATAAGTTACCATAGAGGATCATATTATTCGAAAAGCTCACTTTACTAATGTCTAATGCTGTGTTAAAAAGTTCTCCTTGTCTTATATAGTTTAAGTCTTTATCAAAACTGCCGACAGATAAACCAACTATATTTGGTAAGTCAAAAGGCCATTGAAATATATACTGATCTTCTTGCTTTAGTTTTCTTGCAATTTGCAATATATTACCAGGATTTTCAATAAATTTAGCAAATTCTTCAGGTTCATACGGGAAACCATTAGCTTTCATTACGTCTTCTCGATACAAAGTGATTTGTGGTGCAGCTGAATAAGTTAGAGATAGTAATTGTTTATTATCTAGAGACAGACCGCCTTCCCATTTTGGGAAATCCTCTTTATATTTACTAGCATTAAACGGCTCTATGAGAAGGTCCTGAAGAAACCCATCTGCTGTAAATAAAGCGAATAAATCACTGTAAAACATAAGAACATCAGGACCGCTACTGGTTGTTAATGCTTTTATATATTGGTCTTTTAATTCAAAATAATTAAACAATTTTGTTTTTACTCTAATGTCTGGATTTTCAGCTTCGAATTTACTTATTATTTCATCCATAGGGGACCAAGTCCAAAACTCTATCTCTAAAATTTTTTGAGTTTCAGAGGTATCAATATTTGAAGCAGCATTTGTATTATCAACATTATCTAGATCTAAGTTACCTATATTACTAGCTTTATTATTACAACCAGCTGTCACAATTAAACCTAATAGTAAGAAATAAAGTAGTAAAGATTTAATTTTATATAGCATACAATTTCCCTGACCTTTCATCCATAATTATTTGTACAATAGTTTGGTTTTGAAAAGTATGTTAATTGTTTTTATGCGGAGGCAATATTTTATAGAAAATTTATTAGATATAATACTTTTCGACTATTTCTGTAATATTGTTAATAGCATTTTAATAATTATTTCCTATAGAAGAGTTTTTTTGAACTTAAGAATTATTGCATTTCCTAATTAGTGTTGAGATTTTTTTTCACTGACTTTTTTTATTAATTTAATGCAACACTAATGGCATATCTTATAAAAACATGGTAATATTAAGTTGAAAAGGTAAAATTTATAACGGATGGGCAATTAATAATTTGTGAATTTTATTTGTTTTTTGATAACGGGAAATCTACTTTATTCGAAAAACTAAGGGGGTTCATATAGAGTTTAGGATATATATTTTAAAAGGTCCTAAGTTTAACAAAGGATCAACTAATATACCCTAGAGGCATAAGAATATATATTCTACTCTTTATATTATTATGCAAAATATCATAGTCACGTTACGAATCTCTTTATATAAAGTCACAGTTATATCGTTGTATGAATAACGATACAGTGAGTACTTGGGTTGAGTTTG
>JAAYPF010000167.1 GCA_012519925.1 Clostridiaceae bacterium | reverse complement strand
AGCCACTTTTTCTCTTAGTACCTTATATCTATATTTTGTTGTCCAAACAACATGATATTCTATATCATACACTGTATGACTTCCCTTTCTTAATTCCCCCATACTTTTCACCTCTATCCTATTATACCAAAGGACACTAAAAGTGTCTGCAAGTCCTGAAGGAATTACGGACTGAAAGTCCGTGGGTTTAAACCAATCACTTATTAACTAAATACATAACTGTTTATGATAAAGGTACTCTCGTTTTTGGAATTGAACCAGATGGCAAACAAACTTCTTCAGGTAATAACGGGAAGACAAGCACTCCACTTCCAACAAACCAAAGGACAGCAGTACCTAACCAAACAGCACCAATACCATCAACTTCCCTTGATACCAGTTTAAATAATAATACAAGTGCATCGGGAAGCAGCGGTAAGGTTGTAGTTCAATATTCAAATAGTAATGCGGCAGATTCTTCAAATAGTATCAATCCGAGATTGAAGCTTGTAAATAATAGCGGCTCAAGTATAAACCTTAAGGATGTTAAGCTTAGATATTACTATACTATAGATGGAGAAAAACCCCAGACTTTTTGGTGTGACTGGAGTTCTGCGGGTACTTCTAATGTGATAGGTTCGTTTGTCAAACTATCTAGTGCGAAGAATGGTGCGGATTACTGTCTTGAGATAGGTTTTGCAGATGGAGCAGGTACTTTAGAGGCTGGAAAAAGTGTTGATATACAGGCTAGATTCTCTAAAAATGATTGGAGCAATTATAATCAGTCTGATGATTATTCCTTTGGTTCGTCAGCTTCGGATTATATAGAGAATAGCAAGATATCTTTGTATATTGATGGTAAACTTGTATGGGGAAAAGAGCCTTAATTGAAGTGCTTTAGTGATTGTTTCTATATAGCATTTTACTAAAATAACCTTATGAACTTTAAATGGTTCATAAGGTTATTTTTTATATAATTAAGACAGTGACATGAATTTAACTATATCTAGCCACTTATATTTTAAAATTCCTAATCAGGCTTGAGAGTTCTTCAGACATGCTCGCCATTGCTTTAGAAGAAGAAACTATTTCTTCTGTCAAGGCTATCTGCTCCTCACTTGAGGCTGAAACACTTTCAGAATTTGCTGCAAAGACTTGGCTTGCCTGATGAATGTCCTGCATAGTACACTCAAAATCATGGCTACTTTCAGTCATAATTTTTACATTTTGAGTAACACCTGCGACTATTTTATTAAGTACTCCCGCCTGTTCATTAATAACAGAAAAGACATCTTCATTCTCTTTTATTGCTGCTACACTAGAGTTTAATGATAAAATACTGTTGTCCATCCTATTTATGGCTGTATCCACTCCGTTTTTGATTTCTACAATCAGCTTTGCTATTCTACTACTAGCATTAGATGTTTCTTCAGCAAGCTTCCTGATTTCATCAGCGACTACACTGAAGCCCCTGCCAGCTTCTCCAGCCCGTGCTGCTTCTATAGCTGCATTCAAGGCAAGCATATTTGTCTGCCCGGCTACACCACTGATAAGTTCAACAATTTCTCCTATTTGATTTGAGGTGTTCCCTAAATCTGTAATAACCTTAGATACACCTTCTGTATCGTTCTTAAGGTCATTGATCTTATCTATCGATTCAGCAACAGATTTGCCTCCTCTGTTAATGTCATCCATGATATGAGTAGTAGTATTCTCCATTATGACAGTACTTTCATTCACTTCATTGATTTGCTTGACAAGGCTGTTCAGATTTAGTAATGCTGAATCAATCTGGGACGATTGTTCTTCTGCACCTGAAGCAATTCCCATTATCATACCCGCTACATCCTCAGCCGCCTTTCCAACCTGATCACCTGACGCATACAGCTCCTGGCTTGATGCAGCAACATGCCCCGATGCATCAATTATCTGACCCATCATCGATTTTAAGTTCGTAATCATAGTTGCAAAGGAACTAGCCAACTTACCTAGTTCATCCTTTCTGTTCAGATGTTCCTGAGGAATAGTCATTGCCAGATTCCAATCTGCTAATTGTTCTGCTTGCTTAGCAGTTGCAAGTATAGGTCTTACTATTCTCTTTATTGTGATGTAGATAACTACAGATGCAATAAGTATGCTAAACAATATAACTGCAAACAATATAATTTCAAGAGTAACAATGGTTTTCATGTATGCTGTAACAGGCATGTAGGATAATACATACATACCATATTTATCGCTGTCACTGAAAGCGGAGATGTACTCAACACCGTCAAGAGTGAAATGACCTATACCCGTTTTCTCCGATGCTATTTTATTGAAGAAACCTTGTAATCCGCTGTCCTCTTCCTGAAAATTTAAATTTAAAACCAGTTCCGAATCGGTTGATGAAATTACAAGCCCCGAGGAAGTCACAATCAGTGTTTTGAGATTCTGATCTGCAGCATTGTTGTCTATGATTTTCTCCGATAAAGCGTTCAATTCTATGGCCATTCCTATTACACCCAATTGCTTTCCATTATCTTTTATTGGAGCTATTATTGCCATTGTAGGCCGTCCTGTAGTTGGTGATCCTACCGCAGGACGTATAAGTATACTCTCTGTGGTTCCTACCGTCTCATTTTCCCAACCGACGGATGCACCTCCAATTCCATCTGTTATAACTTTGTTATTATACATTAGGTAAATGTTCTCAAAAAGACCGTTTGCAAGCTCGAAATTACCCTCCAGATTTTTTGTTACTATCTCAAGCTCTGCTTCGTTAGGAGCAGTGGAATTAGATTTTGCTTTGCGTAGAGTATCAACAACATTAGGCTGCATTGCAATAGATAGCCCCTGCTTCTCAATGTCAAATAAAGAAAGTTCAAATTGGTTCCTTTTTTCAGCCGAAATATTTAGCAATCTGTTACTAGATGAATCTGTTAGATACTTTTTAGATAAATGAACTGATGTAAACAAACTAATCAACATAGGAATCAACATGCAAAGAACAGATATGGCAAAAATCTTCCAAAACAAACCACCTTTAAATCGTTTGCTACTCATACTATTTACCTCCTTGGGGGGGGTTTTTTTATAGTTCACGCTTACTTATGAATTGATTGTTGTACGGAAAAATGTAAAAGGAATGCATATATATTATTCGACAAACAAGCATAGAAATCCTTCTTTGTTTTGTTACCAATTGAAAAAAACAAGACAGGGATTTGTTGGACATACCCCGTCTTGTTTTTATCATCTAGTATTAACTTTTGAACTTTCATTAAAAATGTGCATTCGTTCAACTTTTATTATGTCAACTTCATTATAATTATAACTTAAATCACAGATCAGTTATCTAACATTTATCCATTCCACATATTTAAGGTAGCTTGTCGGAACTTCAAATCCCGATATTGCAGGATAAAGGAATATAAACATTGCAAGAGTTATTGCAAGATAACTGTATATAAATATAGTGGATAATTTATAAGTAATTAGTCCGGCCGACTTGCTGCCAAAGTCTCTTACTACAATCTGCGGTAAGTCTTCTCTCAAGAAATTCAATACATATACTATACACAGTATCAAAAACGGTACCGATGTAAAGAAGTGGTAAATAAATATGCAGCGATCAATCCTAAACCATGGAAGGTATTGGAAAGCAAAAGCCACCAGAAACGGCACTGCTCTTTTATCTTTCTTTGAAATACTTATCAGTATTGCAGCAATAGTACATATAATCCCAAACCAAAATATTGTTGGATTACCCATAACATACATTAATGATGTTCTATTTGGCGGAAGACTCATATTCCTATATTCAAGCAGAGGCTTTTTAATTAATGGCCAAGAATAAGCAGGTGATGCAAAATCGTGATCGTCGGTAAGCTGTGAATGATAATCATACATATTTACCTGATATCTCCAGACTTCCTCAAGGTTATGGTTTTCACCTGGAAGGGTAATTATAGGCAAATATGATGCGGTATATATAATTACCGGAATTATTACAAAGAATATTACACAAGCTAACGAAGTCATTACAAAGTGATTTTTAACCCAAGCCTTTATTTTGTTTTGTCTAGCCACCGCTCCTGTTTTTTTCCTTCTTAAAAGTTTATTATAGCTTCTGTACTCCATTATCTTTGAACTGAAATAAAGAACAGCAAGTCCACCTCCTGCATATACGGCGGTCCATTTACTTGCAGATCCAAGTCCCCAACATATTCCTGCCAACAATAAAGGCAGTAGGCTCTTCTTAAATCCAATTTCATAGGACTTGTTCATGAAACTGTCATACATGAAGTAATAAGCCAAAAGGACAAACAAACAGGCATAGGAATCAATTGTCCCTATTCTTGTTTGTGCAAAGTGCATACATTCAAAAGCTATAAGGAAGGCACTTATAAAACCATATATTCTCTTGCCGAATATCTTCTTTCCAAACAAATACATAACCGGTACCATAGCTACACCAAAGAGGGTTCCCATTATACGCCATCCAAAAGGATTCACCCCAAAAATGAGCATACCTAAAGCCATTATAACTTTTCCAAGAGGCGGATGTGTAGTCTCATAAGGTTCCATTCTGTATATGTGCTCAAAGGCAGTTCTTGGATGATATATTTCATCAAAATACGTAGAGTTCATAAAGTTGTTTTCATAATCTCCAATATCCTGTTCGTCAAAGAGATTTTCAACTGAACCCCTGTCGTTTTTACCTAGCTTTGATGTATTAATAGTGAAATTCTTAATAGGCTCATTGCTTCCTTTTTCAAAAAAGACTATTTCATTTAATGTACCACCGATTCTTTGCACCCTTAACCTTAAGGTTTTCGCTTTAAATGGTGTGATTTGGGACTCCCACATAAATACCTTGTATACATCCTGATTTATGGTAGTTACAGGTTCGTAATTACCATCATCTTTTAAGTACTCAATTCGTATTGAAATATCCCCCACACCATTGTAATAGGCTATCTTCGAAAATTCATATTCACGATCAAAATCTACTAATACAGTACTACCTAAACCAGAGGGTTGCCAAAAAGTCTCAGGGACATTTGTTCCCCCCAAATTGTATAGGGCAACAACAGCATAAACAAGAGTTAAAGCCGTCATAAGAATCAAATCTTTTTTATCTATTTTAAAAGCCTTTCGATTAGGAATATCTTCTTTATCGGCTTTGGACTTATTCTTTTGACTGCCATCTGATTTTGTAGCTTCATTCTTCCCATCTGATTTTGTAGCTTCATTCTTCCCATCTGATTT
>JAAYPF010000003.1 GCA_012519925.1 Clostridiaceae bacterium | reverse complement strand
GCCTGAAGAGCATTTTTGTCATTTGGTCAAGTTTAATTTTCTCAATATTCTTTCTCTTTTGCATTACTAATTTTTCTCCTATACTACTGTATTACTTTGATACAATTATAACATTTTTTATGGATTTATGAAAGGCTATGATTATTTTAAGGTATTTTTAATAATCCGCTTAAAGAAATATTTTTGTAAAAATGAAAACGAACTTTATAATAAAGGTGTTTTTGTTTGGTGCAAAAATACAAAGACCCTTCACACCACTTCTATTATATCTATATATTAGCATAGCCCGGAAGCAAATCCGGGCTATTGGCAAAGTCCATTTTTACACTTAAGTATTAAGTTTTCATTGCACTTTTGCACTTAAAGGATCTAATACTGACGTATTTGTCTTCCCAATCATTATTTCTCTTTCAAATGATACCTTCTTAATTTCATTAGCCAAATACATACAGCTATCTATTGCATCATCAAAATATGATCTTCCAGGAAGAACATTTCCATCAACATCAATCGTATATAATATCTTCCAATGTCTTCCGTCTTCATTCTCTATTATTACATTTGTAGTAGTGTCTGTATCCCTAAAATTACAAATATATGCCTTATACAGGTCTTCCTTCCCTCCACACATTTCCTCAATTTCTTTTGGAAGTTTGTCTTCAATAATTTTTATTATTTCTTCTCTACGACTGTCCATTGGAGGAAATTCAGGTTGAGTTGCAGTAGGAAACTTAACACTGGTTTTTGTTATAAAAACATCCTCATCTCTTATCAATTCTTTTTTGACCTCATCCTTTGTATCTCTAGACAAAGATATAGCTACTCCATTCTCATAATCTCTTATTCCATTTCCAATCTCATTAAAGCCCAAACCAAAATACCCTTTGTTTCCAGTTTTCTTCCCTAGCTCATATAGGTCAAAAGGTTCATCGAATAGAACTAAAATGGTATTACTATACGATCTGTCTTTTTTGTAAATTTCAATCGATGCTTCTTGCCCTTCAAATCCTTTATATATGGAATAATCGCCATTATACCATATATCATCATTTATAGGAGTAGTAATAGCTTTCTTTATTTGCTCAATATCAAAATTACTATTATTGGATTCCTCAATTTCTATTGGTACATTAGTTTTATTGATATTGGCAGCACCTATATCACTATTATTTGCATCACTTTGCTCGTTCGTGCAGGCAGCTGATGAAATAATAATTACCAATAACATTATTAAAAATAAATTCTTCTTGTAAGTCATCCTCATTCTAATACCCCTCCCCTTTCCAGTGAAAAAATGTATTATCAATAATCGTTATTGGATTCAGCCTATAGCTTGCTGGGTATTTTATATAGTAACTTTTCTCCAAAAAGTATCTCCTTCTATCTATAGGGTTTGTAATTGTATCACCCAATATTGCCCTATTACCTTTATATAATACCATAACTTTTGCAATTTCAACACTTCTTTTCCATTTCGTTGAACTCATAACTGGATTTCTTCCCTGTCCTTCTCCAGCACCAGTCCCTGTTAATCCAACAAATTCAGCAGGATCACATACTATTTGACTATAACTGTTGTTGTAAAAACCATTACCTGAAACATTAAGTGTTTGCCTATTAATAATACACCAAGCCACTGCTATAAGATTCTCATAATTGTCTCTGGAGCACTCACCATATATTGTTCTAGCACACAACTCGGCATCAGATAAGCTTGATAGCTGAGATACAGTTACAGATTCCCCCCATGTGTTACTATTAATGGCTCCCTCCTCAACAGGAAATATTACAATATACTTTAGAATAAATTTTCTAACAAACCCGAAATCTATAGAACTAATGTAACCATCCCCATCTACATCAGCTGCCACTTTACTATT
>JAAYPF010000166.1 GCA_012519925.1 Clostridiaceae bacterium | reverse complement strand
TGAACAAAAGGGGCTACGCCCCGTTTAAACCCCGCATGGTACACTTTTACATTTCTTTTGAAAGCCTTGCGTCTTCTGCGACTCAAGGTTTTATTTTTTTAGAAAATCAATGCACTTTCTTAGAAAATAAAAAAAGCCCTCGTTAGAATACGAGAGTCTTTGTCCTTCTAATATTAAAGATAGCATTATTTTTCACCTAAAGCTCAATCTCAATAGGATCATCCTCACTTAATACTATACTCCATTCTTCGTGTTCTTCATTAAAATTTGCTATCTTCTCAATAGGCATTTTCAAATACTTTCCGCAAGCTGTAGCAGCAACTTCACCATTTGCAAGTAATATTTCACCTGTACCTTCAAATAATCTGCTAGAATCCTTCGTTATTCTCCCCACTGCACGAAGTTCTTCATTTAATGGTATGGGTTTTTTGTATTTTACATTGAGTTCAACAGTAACTCCCCATACATTTCCTTCATTAATCATTATAGCTCTTCCTATTGTTTCATCAAGAACAGCCCCAGCCACCCCACCATGAAGTCTGCCAGGATAACTCTGATGTCCCTCAAGTGTTTTAAATAGTGCAACCAATTCTCCGTTTTCAAGTTCATAAAAGGAAGCTTTTAAACCATAATTGTTCTTTAATCCGCATACCAAACACATTTTGCTATTTTGTTGTTTTTTAGTTACTTTATACTTCATTTTGTGTCATTCCTCTCTAGTGATATATATTATCTTATGGATATAGCTTTATAACTTTCTCATCATCAAAAACTTCAACGGTTATTTTAGGATAATGAGTAAAGGATATACGCCAAGCAGCATTATTTGAATCCAATAAATTAATTTTTGGCACTTCAACTAGCTCTACTTTTTTTAGTATATCATAAGAACCAATTTTAAAACTCTTTTCACCTTGTTTCACATCAACAACGGCTGTTTCTGCCGAAGGCATAATACTACCTTCGGCAATCCCTAGCAATAGTCCTGTCACAAGCTTTAAGGCATTTTCACTATCTTTATCATATAATACTTTGTCTTCATATTCTACAACAGGTTCCTCGGTCATACTAATATTACCATTGCTTTTGCCACCCACCTCATTAATGTTACCGCTTGTGGGTTCAGCTGCGATTTTATTCTTGTTTTCACTACTTGCTTTTTTACATCCTGAAAAACTTAAGACCACTACTCCAACTATTAGTATCATTACAACTATTCTCAATAATTCGCATTTTAAGCTTTTCATATCTTTAATCTCCATAAATAAATTATTTTTTTCTATGTAGATATATATTGTTTTTTGTTTATCTATTGTGGTAAGGATTTTACATCTCGTTTTAAATTCTCTTGTTTTAGCAGGCAGAAATTTTTAAGATTCCTCAAAAACATCTTACTAAATTATAGGAATATTTATTAAATTAATCATTACTTTCGGGTAATACTCCATAGCCTTCCCTGTATTTCAAAATTACATTTCTCTCTTGTGCATATTTTAGGCAATCATCTGTAAGAAGCTTTTTGACATCTTCTCTAACTTCAAGAGAATTTTCAGGTATAATTACAATTAATGTTCTTGACTTTATATTCGTATAATTTTTATTTTCAAAATCACTTAACTTTCTTATGCTAGAATTAATTCTAGACTTTACCACACTTGTTTTTACATAGCTCTTTTCGCTAAGGTTAATACTTGTTACATCAATTATATCACCGCCGTTGTAATTTGTTATTGCAATATTTTCAGGTGTTTCTTTGCCTTCTTCTTCAAATATTTTGTTGGTTCTTTTTCTAACCGAAAGCTCCCATAAATTTGTTGAAGCCGGCTCCTCTTCAACGGCATTTAGTGTCTTGCCATCGCCATCTAACCATGCACGTACATTTGCCCTTTGTATAAAATAAAGCTCTGGCAAATAGTTTATTGGAAGACCTGATTCCACTTTGTATCGTACAATAATATCAATATTTTCTTTATCATAGAGTATTCTTGTCTCACTAAAATCAAGACCAGAAAGACCATTTACAACTCCAAGTCTTTTAAGTCTTTCGTCCGCATTAAGTTCATCACTTTCAATATGTTTTTTACACATTACTCTAATCAAAGGAGAAACTAATGCCCCTTTAGAGTCTTCAAAAGCTCCTTGAGCTAAAAGAGAGGCAAAACTGATTATTTGTTGTTTTGGGTTTTTCACTGCAGCATCAAGCTTTTCTTTTAATGCTTTCCCATTAGCTATATTTTCCTCAGAGAGATTCTTAATATCTTCAATATCTTTAGTCAGCTTTTCTATATCCGCGTTTTTTAGACTTTCACTTGCTTCTTCAATGCTCTTCTTGGTATTCCCCAATGTTCCTAAGGCATCAACAGTACTATTAATTTGTTCTTGAGCAAGTTTACTTTTATCCTTTAAATAATCCTTTGCGTCATCATGTAATTTTTGAGCACCCGATACCGAATAGAGATAACTGTACACTGACAACTCATTTGCCGTCTCGTTTATAGCATGTTGAACAACACTTTGAGTATATACAATTTTTATAAAAAGAGCAAAACTTAATATTACACATATGAACAAAGGCATTACTATTGCTGCTTCAACCGTCAGTGCACCTTTACGGTTTTTTATTGGATTAGATAGATTATCCATCATATAAACCCTCTCTTAAATCCTATTGTTATATTTATAATATGGTATACAACTCTTCTTACAAGATGTTAGTCTTAACGTTTTAATATCCTTTGAAAAGCATTACTTTTAAGTTGTGTCTGTCAAGCTCCTCTGTTTTCAGCTCCTTAGTAACGAAGGGCTGTGTCATAAAAAAGTATTTCATGGAAACAATAGTTACTACTCCTACATGGGTATTGCAATTTGAAAGCTTAAAATCTTTGTTGTCTGTCATTTTTGCCATTTGAAGTTGAATCAGATCTTGAATTCGGGTTATTTTCTTCTCTTTATTTGTCGCCAATAGTAAAAGTCTCAAATACTCTTCATAATTAAATGAAAGTATACTTGCTTTAAAATTATTATTCACAGCAATTGGTGTTGAAGATTTATTGCCAAAAGAATCGATATAATCGTTTAATTTTTCCTTACCTTCTTTAGCGGCTTTTTTTATTTCTTCATTTATAGCCTCTTCCATACCTGAAACCTTTTCGTCAACAGTTTTTTTGATGGACTCTTTAATTTCCTCAATTTCTTTTTTTGCTTTATCTAAAGGCATAGTTAATTTGTTTTCTATTTCACCTTTGACCTTTTGATATTCTTCTTGGGCTATTTCGTATATTCTTTTAGTAATAGCATTCATGCTTTCATTTGAAGTGTTAAATAATTCATTTTCAAGATTTTCAGTAAATTGAGAGTAATTGTCCTCTATAGTTTTGTCTGCATTATTTAAAGCATCCTCAACTGGTTCAAAAACCTTTTCAACTATATTATCAATTTTCACGTTTATTGTATCTTTGATATTTGCCGTATAACCTTTTAAATCACCTTCTAGCACATCTATTTTATCGTTTAGAAATTCTTTTGAATAATCTTTAACTCCATCTACAACCGTATTTGTAATCTTTTCTTGTAATTTATTGAGCCCGCCTTCTACACTTAAAATCCAGTTTCTACTTGTCTTAAAGATTGGTACCGATTCTCCTTGCATTAATAGCTTCAAATCAATAATCGACTCCGCCATTGACCATCCCGAAATTATAAGAGCTGCAATTAAATGAACTGTAAAAGCACCTAATAAAGGTCCACTCATTAAAGCAAGAGACCCTGCCAATGTATATACTTCATCCAATTTGACCGGATCTAAATATATGTGTAAGGTGTTTAACGTAAACCTTATTAGCAGAATTTTTCTCTGTACACTTGAGACATTTGACTTTTCATTACCACTTCCCTCTAATATATACTCAATCTCATTTTCAAAATACATATAGGGCTTTCTATCGCTCCTGTTTCTAAGTCGTAAGTCAATCTGACTTATTGAATTGCCATCCTTAACCTTAATATCCTTAGTGGAAAGATAATTGTTGAAAGTTCCAAGGGCATACTCATCTACAAAAATTTCATCTCTGACAGTCTCAAGGCCTTTTTCTAAAATATCAATAAGTGTGCCAAGTATCCCTAAACCACCACTTATGGATTCATTTTTGTCATTTTTAAAATTCATATCTTTAAGTATTCGTTCCGTATCTTCTATTTTTGAATCTTCAATATTCGAATTATCTTTAACGCCAAAGCTTTCTAAAACAAAATCATAGTTCTCTCCCAAAAACGCTTCTAATATTTCTTCACTATTTATTTTAGCTCCACCAGAAGGAAGACCTTTAACAATCTCCTTGAAATCATCATGAACTTCAAGAGAGTCAAGTGAATTTAAAGGATTGTCGGAACCTTTAACTAAATCCATTGAAGCATCACGAGGATCTTCAACTTTCTTTTCATCTGCTGCTATTTTATCAACTGGAAACTCCTCATAGCTTACTTTGCTATATTTCACAAGATAATTTGAATACAAACTATTTACAGGTAAAATGCTATCCTTAGACTCCTCCTTTATATCATATAAATTTAAATCCACCAAATTTATTTTCAATTCTCTAAGCATATCTCCATTTTGTTTAAATTTTTTAATCAAATGCTCCATGCTTTCTTTAGAAACTTGAGCTTCAATTCCTTTGATTTCTTGTCTCATTTTCTCAGCAAAATCACTGTTGTCATCTTTTATTTGTGCTTTCAAATCTGCTATCTCTTTGTCTTTCATGTTAGCACAATCCCTTTTAATTCTTTCTGCAATTTCAAGGGCTTCGTCATTATAAATAGAATACTCATCAACTTTATCAAAGATAAGATCTATAGCATCTCTAGCATAATTTTCATAAAAAGAATACTCGTTTTTTGCATCTTTCTCTTCCTTTTCTGCTTCTTTAAGCATACTTAAATAAGGCTCTTTTAAATCATCAATTAGCTGATCAATAAGCTCCTTTTCGTCTTTGTCTTCTGCTAACCTTCGCTCTTTATAAAGTCTTTGTCTCTCACTTTTATAGCTATCACTTTCTGTATGCTCATTATATGCTTTTTCTGCTTCTTTCCTCTCTTTTACTAGCTCATTATAGATTTTTTCTTTGCTTAACTTTATAAAAATACGCTCATACGCCGTTTCAAGCATTTTTTTAAAGTGCTCTTTATCGTAGGAATTAACTTCTTCAATCGTTTTGTATAGTTCTGCAAGGTACTTACTTATTTTATCCATGCTTTTATCTAATTCTAGTTTTGAAGATAATATTTTTGATTGTTTTTTATAGCTTTTTAATACATTTAACTTCTCAAGAAAATCTTCTCCTAACGATTCAGGTGCCCTATATTTCATATAATCAACAATCTGGGCTCTTAGCACTTCGTTTTCAGAAAGATTATATAAGGGCAAAGCTCTTACTTCCTCAACCCTGTAATCATACATGTTAAGAAATCTAACCGACTCATATTTATTTTCGAAATTAAGAAATTTCTTTGCATAATCCCAGGAAGCATCACTTAAATTTTTCTTCTCTGCTCCAAGTTCAGTCATTAGGTTTCTATTTAGGTAATACATTAATTCCTCTTCAAGCACCGCAGAATTATTTTCTGACATTGCCATCAAACCAAACCACTCTTTTAAAATATTATTATAATTTGCCAACAGAGAGTTTGCTGCAGCTTCCGTAACACTTTGAACTTGTGCCTCAGCAACTCTAGCCCTAGCACCATCGACAAGTACTCCTGTCAGCACCAACATTGCCGCCATCAAAATACAAATATAAACGGTTATAGCTCCTTCATTTCTTTTTAATATATCCATAAAGGCACCTCGGTTTTATTTTTTTATTCAAAATTTTGGTGAATTCAAAAAACAATTCCTTTGGACTAGAATATTAAGTAAAGAAATTTTTAGTCACCTTATTCGAGTGCTGATGTTACTTTACCTTTTATGTCATCTATAAATTTATTAACTTTATCCATAGTTTTCTCTAAATGATTACCAGTTAAAGCATCTATACGCTTTCCCATATCAATTGCTAGATCAGTGCTCCTGATAAATTCGGCGGGCTCATTTACTATTGCTTCAGACTTTGCAGATATTTTGACAGTATTATTAATACCTAAAAACGCTAACCCATTTCCTAAAGGAAGCTCAAATTTCTTATCTACCGTTACTATGAGCTTTTTATACACTAGGTAGTTTTTTAATTCTGCACTAAACTCTATATCAGTTGTATTCATAGGTCCTTTTTTATCTCTGCTTCTAAGAATACTGTATTCATCTAAGTGTTTTTTTATGTAATTTTCAACCTTTTCTTCTTTTGCAGTCTTGTTCAAATCAATTAACCTCCAATAGGGATCATTATTTTTAAAATCTCCCGGTTTTACTAAGCTAATATACATATCAGTTTCGGGATTTTTCCAAATTGCTGCTCCACGTTCAACAGCACGATTCGCAATGGACTTTATATAGGCTTTCTCATAAAGAAAAACACTTACATAAACTAAAGAAACTATAGTCAGGAAAATAACAGGAAAGATCAGTGCTGCTTCTATAGTGGTACTGCCTTTTTCACTCTTTGAGCCATACATTTAATCACAACCTTACCCTTAATAAAAACTTTTTGTTTTATCCTTAAGCCCCTTAAGAAAAATAAAGTTTTACATGAAAAGATATTTTGAAAAACAACTATAAAATCAAATTTAAAAAATTGATTTTTCTGACCTTGTACTTTGAACCTTTTATAGGTCATTATTAGAAACGCTCTAATGAAATCTCTAAGCTTAATAATTTCTGAGTTATTGATATAAACGTATGATTGTACTGAAGAAAATTCTTATAGAATGACATTTGTGACTTTATAGAAAAATTATACCATACTTTTACCAATAATTCCATGACTTTTGATGAATATTCACAATTTATTTTAAGAAATGAAATTGCTTATTTCTATAAAGCTTTATTTTACTTCCCCATTAACCTTCGGTTTTATGCACATAAAAAATACTTCTAAGTAGATAATCTAATTTTAATTAGCTAGACTATCCACTTTAGAAGTATCCTATCACTTCTTAACTTAAGCTCTATATAAACAAAATTTATTCAATTATAACTTTTAGCTCGCTTCCAGCTATAATATTACTATCATTAAGATTATTTATTTTCTTTAATTCATAAATATACTCTCTTATATCACCTTTCTTATTGTATTTTTCTGCTATCGCCCATAAACTATCTCCGCTATTTACTCTTATAACTTTGAGTTCCGTCTCCTTATAACCGTAAGCCTGCACAACAGAAAACACAGCAAACACGCTCACAAACAATACAAGAACAAATATGTAAAATCTAGCTTTGTTTTTAAGTACATATTTCTTATTCATAATTCCCCTCCTCAAACGAACTAGTGTTCCTTAAGAGTATTTTATCGGAACATTTGTTCGTTGTCAATATGTTTTTATAAAAAACACCGAACATTAGTTTGATTTTTTAAATATATAGTGTTATAATACACTTAAGATATTTATAAGTTTGTTTAAGTAAAGTTAAGGGCTAACGAAAAAGCTATTATTTTGATATAAATTTTATCAAAGGTAGGTCTTCATTATGCTAAGGTTCTAATTTTCATTTTAATCGTACCTGAGCACGTTATAATTGCCCTTATTTAATGTTTGCAATGTTCTAAAAATGTAGTTTTAAGATAAAAGCTACCAACTACAATAGTAGCTTCTAGACCAAATACTTATATGAGGTGAATGGAATGCAAAAAAAGAGTGCAGAAATGCAACAGAAAATTCTTGATTTTTTAAATGAACAAATCAAAATAAAAGGATATCCTCCTTCAGTACGTGAAATATGTGCTGCAGTTGGTTTTAAATCTACTTCTACAGTTCATAGTTATTTAGAAAAACTAAAGGAAGAAGGTCTTATTCATAAAGATGCAACAAAACCTAGAGCTTTAAAAGTTATACGAAACAATTCAGTTAAAGAAGAAACCAAAAATGCTTATTCGAGAAGAGAAATGGTTGATGTACCCATCGTCGGTAAAGTTACAGCCGGCCAACCTATTCTTGCAGTTGAAAACATTGAAGATACATTTCCTCTGCCTTTAGATTTTGTACAGGGCTCCACAACCTTCATGCTAAGAGTTCAGGGAGATAGTATGATTGAAGCTGGTATTTTAGATAGGGATTTTATACTCATAAAACAGCAGTCAACGGCCTCAAACGGTGATATAGTGGTTGCTCTAATAGGTGATGAGGCTACTGTAAAAACCTTTTACAAAGAAAAAGACTATGTCAGACTTCAACCTGAAAACAAATATCTTGAACCTATTATAGTTAGAGATAATCTATCTATATTAGGAAAAGTAATTGGTGTTTTCAGAAGACTATAAGGAGTTTTAATAAGGGGTTTTGATAAATCCGTAATCAAAAAATCTCGACGGTTATTTTCCATCGAGATTTTTATGATATAAATGCTTTTAAAATAGTCTTAACCTTACTTTAGCTATTGTTTAGATCACTTTTTGAAATGGTCCTATTCTTTAAGCTTAAATATGTAGGTAGAACCTAATTTATCGCTTAATTATTGATCATTTCTAGGGTCGTTAAAGATTAAGTTAACAAGCTTCATAGGGCTGATAGTTGATATCGCATGCTTATAAATTAGCTGCTGCCTTCCTTCACTATCTAATACAACAGTAAAATTATCAAAACCCTTTACTAATCCCTTTAACTGAAATCCGTTTGTAAGATAAACTGTAACAGCAATATGCTCTTTCCTAACTTGGTTCAAAAAAACGTCTTGTAAGTTGATATTATTTTTGTTCACGGGTAATCCTCCTCTAATAGACATATTTTTTCTCTCTTTCATTTTTTATATAAAGAACTCTTAAATTACACTACTTTTGTTTTGCAAAAACCAATAAATAATTATTCACCCTAAATAAAAAATACGCGATTAGCAACTAATAATTACTTTGACTTATATTCTATAAGATAATTCCAGACGTTGCAATAACCTCTTTAATATTTTTTATAATTTCTGTCAGATTGCTGTTTTGATCAATATCAATCCATGTGACATCTTCCATTCGATTAAACCATGTAAGCTGTCTTTTTGCATAATGCCTTGTATCTCTTTTTAACACATAAATGGCTTCATCTAATGTTATCTCCCCTTTTAAATAAGATAAAATCTCCTTATAACCAATTCCTTGCATCGCAATAGTACTATTATCATATCCCATTTCTACAAGCTTTTTGACTTCTTTAACCAACCCCTTTTCCATCATAAGATCTACTCTTTGGTTTATTCTTTCGTACAACTTCTCTCTGTCCATCCTTAAGCCAAAAATAGTAAAATTATATTTGGGAGGATTCCTTCTAGACTCCTTCTGATGCATGGATATAGTTTTTTTAGTATAAGTATATACCTCTATAGCCCGTATTACCCTCTTAACATTGTTCATATGGATTTTTTCTGCTGCCTCGGGATCAATTTCTTTAAGCTTATTATGAAGATACTCATTGCCCTTTTCTAATGCTTCATTCTTTAGTTTTTCTCGAAGCTCCCAGTCGCATATAGTATCTCCAAACTCAATATTATATATAAGAGAATCAATATATAACCCTGTCCCACCTGAAACAATGGGAACCTTACTCCTATCTATTATATCATCTATATAATTTTTAGCAAGTTGTTGAAATCTTGCAACACTAAACTCACTATCTGGAGTTACTTCATCTATAAGATAATGCTTAATTCCCTGTTTTTCTTCCTCATCCGGCTTTGCAGTACCTATATCCATATATTTATAAATCTGCATAGAATCTGCCGAAACTATTTCGCCGCGAATATCTTTTGCGAGCTCTATCGACAATTTAGTCTTTCCTGATGCTGTTGGTCCTAAAATAACAATTACATTATCCAATTTATCCTCCAATATGGATAATAAAAAATAACTTTTTGTCCTATCATTAAAAAGAGCATCAAATCAATTTTTATTATCCAAAGCTGTAACTTAATTGTTGTTTGTGTCTATAAAACATCCCTACACAATCCTTTTAAACATCTTTTCAAGCTCGTATTTGGTTATTTGAATTATCGTAGGTCTTCCATGAGGACATGTATAAGGATTATCTATTTTGTTTAAATCCTCTAATACTTTTTTTATTTCAAGCTC
The DNA here is from genome assembly GCA_012519925.1 of Clostridiaceae bacterium. GTDB lineage: Bacteria > Bacillota > Clostridia > Acetivibrionales > Acetivibrionaceae > Acetivibrio. The sequence goes on along the minus strand of JAAYPF010000166.1, from coordinate 2,107 downwards.
ATCAAGCTTTTTATTAGCCTTAACTGCAGCTTTACAGGCTAATCTGTATAATGCTTCTTCCTCAATTAAAATATTCTCTTTTCGTTTATCCGATAAAAGAAAATCTACAATATCCAAAAACGTTTCTTTTACACTTGAATTATCAGCTAATAAAACCGGTACTGAACGTAGTATAATTGAATTATTACCGAAATTCTCAAAAGCAAAACCTAGGCTATTTAATTTTTCTCTATTTTCATCAATTAATTTCACTTCTTGATTTGTCAATTCAACAACCACTGGTGTTAACATATATTGGGCTAGACTTTCATTTTCTTTATATTTTCGCTTTAATTCTTCAAACATAATTCTCTCATGAGCTGCATGTTGGTCAATTAATATAAGATTATCCTCATTTTGAAGAAGTATATAAGTTGAAAAAACCTGTCCAATAATTCTAGCATTTAAAAGCTGTTTTTGCTCTATTTCAATATTATCCTTTTCTTCTTCTGCCTGTGAATTCATTAACCCAGGTAGTGTTCTTTCGCAATTTACGCTAGGGTCGTCTTCTTTTTCAGCTTTGCTTTCTATCATGTTAGCCGAAATATTATCACTTAATATTTCCTCATTATGTTTTTCTTTTTTATCTACGTCTATACTTATTTCACTATTTGTCTCATTAACTAAAGTTTCTGGTCTTGTGTTAAAACTATTTATAGACTCCTCTTTAGTAATATTCTTTTTTACTTCCTCATTGTCTTCATTATCTTTTTTATTACTCTTTACTTCTTTAGTATCGGATTTTGACAAAGAAATATTAGCATTAATCTCTCTATAATCAATGTTTTTTTCTTTTTGTTTGTTTTCTTTATTAAAATTGTTGCCAAAAACATCCGATTTTAATTTGAAACCTTCTTGTACAAAATCCTGAGCTGGCTGTATATTTTGTTCAAACTTAAAAAAGTTCTTAGGTTTATCAGAAATTTCAACACTCCTGATAAGTGATTTACTTAACAAAGCATTATTTATTGCATGGTATACTGCTCTAAATATCGACTGCTCATCGGAAAAACGCACTTCCATCTTTGTAGGGTGCACATTAACATCAACAAAAATAGGATTAATCATTATGTGCAAGACAACAAAGGCAAATTTATTTTTCATAAGATAGGTCTTATACGCCTCATCTATTGCGGAAGAAATTGTTTTGTTTTTTATATATCTTCCGTTTATATAAATTGATTGATAATTCCTATTAGATCTTGCTATTTCAGGCTTGCCTGCATATCCGGCTATTTCAATTTTCTCGTCCTTGTACTTTACTTCAAGTACTTCTTTAGCAGTTTCCTTGCCATAAATACTGAAAATTGTGCTTAAAAGATCGTTATTCCCTGGAGTATGTATAACACTATTACGGTTATTTACAAGCTTCATTGATATATGTTTGTTTCCTAAAGCTATACGGTTAACCATGTCGGATATATAACCGGCCTCCGTTGTATCCTTCTTAAGAAATTTAAATCTTGCTGGAGTATTATAAAACAAATCCCTTACAATAAAAGTAGTTCCCACGGGGCATCCTGTCTGTCTTACTTCCTTTACTACTCCACCCTGTATCTTTATATACTTTCCATACTGCTTTTCCTTAACCCTTGTAGTAAGCTCCACTAAAGAGACCGATGCTATACTTGCAAGTGCTTCCCCTCTAAAACCAAGGGTTGAAATGGATTCTAAATCATCGGCTTTTCTTATCTTGCTTGTAGAATGCCTCTCAAATGCAATTTTAACATCATCTTCGTCAATACCTTTTCCGTTATCTACAACTTTTATCAGTGAAACCCCACCGTTACTTATCTCAATGGAAATATTAGAACTTCCTGCATCAATGGAATTTTCCACAAGTTCTTTTACAACCGATGCAGGTCTTTCTACAACTTCACCTGCTGCTATTTGGTTTGACGTATTTTCATCTAGTATTACTATTTTGCCCATATTCAAACCGTCCTTCTTCTATAAAGTTTATTTTTCTTCAAATATCTCTCATTTTCTTAGAGTTTCATAATCTAAACAAAAAGCCTCATACCCATATAAACCCGCATAAGCATAAAATTTGAAGTTAGTGGTCGTA